>NZ_LJOQ01000081.1:0-63291 GCF_001672255.1 Anabaena sp. AL09 | reverse complement strand
AATCCAGTTCCCTCCCCTTTACAAGGGGAGGGTTAGGGTGGGGTAAAAAATATTTGATACATCAACCATAACTTTTCAAACACCCTCTAAAGCCAAGTGGCTTCCGTGCCTTTCGTTCTATTTGGTGATACTTTTGTGATGGAGTCCTATTGAATTGACGTTCTTAATTCTTTGAGAACTTTAGCAATACCAACGAAATCGGTACCCTTATAAAGTTTCCTGAGATTTTCTGCCTCGCTGGTGAGAATAATGCCATTGTAGGCAACAATAGCATCGTTCAGCTTGTTGATATCTACATTTATTGCTGCACCAGATTGAGCAATAACAAGAATAGGTTTCAAAGCTTTATTACTAGCTACTAGCTGTCCTGGTGTTGCCTGAGCTAGAGGCAGATTTGATAAGGAAGCTTTAGTAGAACCAAACAACCCATCTAGGGCTGCGACTAATGCCTGTGCTTTTTGTGGGGAAATACCCGCAGTAGTTAAACTGTCTGTCAGGGCAACTGCTGCTGCTTGTGATCCAGCACCGCCTGTCAGCAGTGAAACAACGTTAGCACCACCACCGCCTGTTGTCCCACCGCCTGTTGTACTAAGAGTCTGAATAATAGCAGCAGCCGACTGATTCACAGCAACCTGAACTTGCGGTGGAAGAGTGATCACAACAGAGTTTCCCGTTGCACTGTTTGTCACAGTGACGCTACTTAAAGTTGATGCTACGGTCGCTGTTGAAGCTGGAATCGTTGTACTAATTGCCGATAGTTCACCTGTTGTGGAAACACCAGTAGTAATGCCGAAAGAAACACCTGGTACTATGGTAGAAGTGATAGTCTGTCCTGTTGGTGTTGATATTACTGGAGGATTGGAGACAGTGCTAGTTTCTGAAACCCCAGTAATAGCACCACTGTTAGAGCCGGCTGTACCACTGGTATTTTGGGCTTGGTTTGGTAATTGCCAAGCCAGTGCCAATAGAGGACTGAGACTGAGGGAAAAAAGGAAATTTCTGATTGTCAACATGATGATTACTTAAATATTGAGGTGTTTATTTAGGTAAAAAATTGAAACCATAACCTATGCTTAAGGCAAAAACTGTGCCACCAGTACTGTTACCTGTTAGATCAGCACCTTGGGCTGTAATTGTTAAGGGTAAAGTCGGTACAGGAATAAAGGAAGCCCCAATGTTCAAACCAACTCCACTCCAACCTAGACCCACACCTACTTGGGGATGAACTTGCACACCGACTCCAGTAAATACACCCGTACTGTCATCACCTTGGCGGAAGTCGCCGCCCCCAACCCCTAATGAGAAGGAGATAGGCATTTTATTAACAGGATCATTAGGCTTTAACAGGGAGTAAGTTGTTACCGCACCATAGGCGGTGGAAGGTCTAAGAGGTTCACGACTAGCTTTAGTCTTATACTGAGCAAAAGCTCTCCAGCCGGCAGCTACAGCAACTTGATTAGTTCCTTTGGCATAGACAATGCGGTGAGCTTTGAGGTCAAAACTGCCATTGCTACCAAATCTTTTGATACTACCGATGTTGTAGGCCAATTCCAGACCAACTGTTTTTTGGGAGTTACCTAAACCAACACCGAGTCCCATACTTCCGTCTATATCTCTTAGACGGTCACCTCTCGTACCAGCGGTTGCCCCTGTTGCTCCCATGAAAGCGTCACCCATGTTAGCTGCGAAGGCACTAGTACCGACAAAACTGAGTCCTGGTGCGTACGTTGGCTTAGGCTTGACGATTTTAGCCTTGATTAGGGGTTCAACTAATAACTCTTGACGGATTTTATTGAGATCATTGGTATCACTGTCGGCATTTTGGGCAATTAGTTGTTTTTGCCCAGGAGTAGATTCAACCTTAGGTTTTAAGTCTGCGGCTGTGAATACTCGTTTGGTATCGGCTAAAGAAGTGGTTGTTGTCGTTTGATCTGTAATTAATTCATTATTGAGATTTGCTGCTACCATGTCATCTGCCGCAGATGCGGAGTTAACTGAGATAGTTGTTCCCAGCAGTAAGCTTGGTAAGGTTAGCCATAAACTCAAGTAGACAAAATGTCTGAAATAATTGACTAGCCTAATAGAATGCTTTTTTATCTTCAAAATATTACTCCTCTAGAGGCGATTATTTAAGGCACAGGGATAGCATAAATCATAAAATGGTGAAAATCCTATAAGGAATAGAAAATAACATTTATAGATCGTTGTTTACGGAATACCCTCAATAATCTTTACAATTTAACTTGTGCTAAATGACTGCGGGGGTTATAGGTACGGATAGCTCGGATTTTTTCATAGTATTCCCGCTCTTGGGGTGTGAGGTCTTTTGGGGGAGCGATCGCTACTTTCACAAATTGATCACCACGTCCGCCTTTAGCTACAGGCCAACCCTTACCACGTAAGCGCAGAGATTGACCAGAACGGACTCCCGCAGGTAGCTTAACACTGACATGACCATCGGGTGTAGGCACATCTATTGCCGCGCCTAATGTGGCTTCATCAGGGGTAATTAATACTTCGCAAACCAGATTGTCCCCTTCTATTTGGAAAAAAGTATGGGGTTGTAATTCTACCTTTAAGTATAAATCTCCCCGTTGTTGACTCATGGGGTTAATTTGTCCTTTTCCTTTCACCCGTAGACGAGTCCCAGTTTTAGCGCCACCAGGAATACGCACATCAATAGTTTCGCTGCCTAAACTAAACCGTTTTTGAACACCGGAAAATGCTTCGGCAAAAGTTAAAATAATTACAGCTTCTGTATCTTGTGTACCACCAGCACCGCCATTTTGAAGACCAACATCGTTAAAACCGCCACCTGGTCTACCTGGAGAAGTTCGATAAGAGTAACTTTGTCGTCCGCTGCCAGGACCTGCACCACCAAATAATTCAGTTAAGAAGTCATTAAAACTGCCGTATTGACCAAAATCAACTCCGCCCATATCCCCAGGACCACCACCGGGAAAACCTTGACCAGCTTGTTTCCAATATTGACCAAATTGGTCGTATTTTTTGCGTTTATCTGGGTCTGATAATACTTCGTAGGCTTCATTAACTTCTTTAAACTTGGCTTCAGCCTGTTTGTTATTGGGGTTAACATCAGGATGAAATTTACGGGCTAGTTTGCGAAAAGCTTGTTTAATTTCTTCTGAAGTGGCAGTTTTACTAATTCCTAACATTGCATAATAGTCTTTAAAGTCGGTTGCAGCCATCTACTAGCCTCCTGGAGAAGTTTAGGTTATGTTTTTTTCTAAGATATGAAATTTACTATTAATCAACCTTTGTGGGGGCTGAGTTTTTTCTGTGGTCTGTCTCCTTTTATTTGGTCTAGTACAGCACGGCGCAAATAAATCAACCATTCTTAATCGCCAAAAAGCTTGCTGAATATTACTTTTGACTTCCGCCTTGCGGTACTAGTGCCAGGCAAAAGATTCTGATGTTAAACTATGTTAAACTAACAAACAATTGCCAAAATTAAGTGTGGTTCTTGCTGAATGTACTGGCGCAATTCCCGTACTCTTGCCATGATGAACAGAAAATAAGTTCATCTATTCCTTCTTCTTTACTGGGGGGAGCATCCCGGAGTTGACGGGACATTCGGAGAATTATCTCTTCAGGAACTTGGCGAATCCGGCTTTGATTCCTTGCTAAACATAGCCAAACAGGAGTTCTCACCCAAACCCCCATAATATAACTAAAGCCACAATTACGGGCTAGGGTAATCACTTCCCGGCGATTTTTCCTTTGGGCGTTGGTAGCATCGAAAATCACCCCTTTATCTGCGGTTATGGCTGTTTGCAATTGTCGTTCCAGTTCCCGCCAAATTAGCAGCCAAGGTCCTTGAATTGCTTCTGAACCAAAAAGCTGCCCCCGGATAGCATCTGTGGAAATTAGCTGCATCTGGGGGCATTCTGTCAATAATTGTTTTGCTAGGGTTGATTTACCGCTACCAGGAAGACCAATTAGCAAAATTAATTTAGTCATAGGGAATAGGGAATAGGGAATAGGGAATAGGGAACAGGGAACAGGGGACAAGAAAGATAAATCATCCAATTACCAATTACCAATTACCAATTACCAATCACTACTAACTAAATGATTGTACCATCAGGAATTACAGCATTTTTGAGAACAACAACAATGCCGCTACGGATGTAGAAGCCTTGCTTTTCTCGTTCTGCTTCTTGGATGTTGTCTTTATTGATAATTTTCACATTGTGACCAATGCGGGCATTTTTATCAATGATGGCACGGCGAATAATGGTGTCTGTACCAATACCGACGGGAATATCATTTTCCTCTAAACTGCATTGTCTTTCAACAGATGGTTGATAATAGTCAGCGCCCATGATCAGGGTTTCTTCAATTACAGATCCTGATTCTATGCGCGATCGCACTCCCAAAACTGAATGTTGAATGCGACAATCTTTCAAAATACAACCGTCACCAATCATAGATTCTGTGATTTGGCAATTCAGCAGTTTAGAAGGTGGTAAATAACGAGCGCGAGTATAGATTGGTGCTGCTTCATCGTAGAAGCTAAAGGGAGGAAGGGGTTGCTTCGTCAGGGCTAAATTAGCCTCATAAAAAGATTCAATTGTCCCAATATCTTCCCAGTAGTCATCAAATAAGAAGGCTTGAACGTTGTGATCTTTAGCAGCTTCGGGAATAATCTCTTTACCAAAATCAGTTTGTTCTAAAGATTGTTTCAACAACTTAATCAAAACATCTTTTTTAAAGACATAAATCCCCATGGAGGCGATATATGGCTGTAATGCGGCTTGTTCTTTTGTCAATCCCAATATGGTGGTATCAACACGCATTTGTGCTAAAGCTTCACCTTTGGGTTTTTCGCTAAAATCAATTACCCTACCCGATTCATTAATTTTCATCAAGCCAAAATCGGAGGCTCGACGATCATCCATGGGAATTACGGAAAGTGTAATATCAGCATTTGTATCTCTATGTCGCTGGATAAACTGCCGGTAATCCATGCGGTAAAGGTGATCACCGGAAAGAATCAGAAATTCTTCTACATCCCAATCTTGTAACATCCAGATGTACTGACGCACAGCATCAGCCGTACCTTGGAACCAGTTGGGGTTTTCTGGGGTTTGTTGTGCTGCTAACACTTCCACAAACCCATCACTAAACCCACTGAAGTTGTAAGCACGGGCGATGTGACGATTCAGAGAGGCTGAGTTAAATTGAGTCAGGACGTAGATTTTGAATATTTCGGAATTGATGCAGTTGCTAACAGGTATATCTATGAGACGATATTTCCCAGCCACTGGTACTGCTGGTTTGGCGCGGAGTTTAGTTAACGGATAAAGCCGGGTCCCCGCACCCCCACCCAGAATAATTGCTAAAACTTTTTTCACAAAATTTCTCCCAACTGCCTTTCACTCTCATCTACAGTTTAGGACTGTATGTAACAACTGATAAAGGGGGATCAAAGAATCTTAGGGATGAATTTTTGAGATGGTAGTAAATTAGCCAAAATAGAACTTATGTACTATAGTGGTGGGTGGCAGGAGAGTCTAAATTTATAGTTGAAGCAGTATTGCCAATATGAACATTTTGTGCTACTTTTAAGTAGCAATTTACTATTAAAGTTATCATGTTTCAACAACTATCACTATTTGAAGATAGAAATACTCATATTGCTAACTGTTTTTATAGAAGCATTGAGGAGTCTGGTTTTAACTATCAAGAAATTGATATAGGTGATATCACATTTAAAGCAGGACAAACAGAGTCAGTACATAGATGGTATCGGCTGACCCCTAGCTATTCGCCAAATTTAGTTCGCTTTTTTATTGATATATTTAAAATTAGTAAAGATGATTTTGTCGTTGATCCATTTAGTGGTAGAGGCACAACAGTTATTGAATGTCAGAAGCATGGAATTAAGGCTATGGGAATTGAGATTAATCCTCTACTTCAGCAAGTGGGAAATAAGTCGTTACTATGGAATATTGATAATACGCATTTAATTAATATTTATCTTGAAGAAATATTTGATACGATTAAAAAATATCAGACATTTTCACTAGAAGATGTTATTGAGATATTCAATACCAGAGTTCCAATTATTCATAATGTCTTTCGTTGGTGGAAAATTCATGTTTTAAAGAATTTGATTATTTGCCGTGAGATAATGAATCAGGAAAAATATAATCCTATTTCTGAATATATCTGGTTATCTTTGAATAAAGCGTGTTTAGATTGTGCAAATATTCATAGAAATCATCCAACTATTACATTTGATGATAATCATCAGAGGGAGATAGATGTTTATTTGGAAATTAGTACAAATCTCCAGAACATAAAGGAAGATTTGATCAAGCTCAATCAAAAGCAAATATTATTTTCAAATTTTAACTCCATTATAGTCGGTAATTCCACAAACAACTTACAAAATACGATTATTAATCGTTCTATAGATTTTGTAATTACTTCACCTCCCTATCCAAACCGTTATAGTTATATTCATCAAACCAGACCTCAATTGCATTTCTTAGAACTATTAGAAGATATTAGTGAAGCTACGGAAATAGATTTACAAGCAATAGGTGGAACATGGGGTAGAGCGACTTCAATTTTACAGAAGGATTTAATTATAGTTCCTGATGAGATTAAGCCATATTTTTCTTACTATGATGAGCTTAAAAATCAAAACATCTTGATGTGTAATTATGCTACTAAATACTTTATTGATTTGTGGAAACATATAAAATGTTTAAAACAGAGCGTATCCAGAAATTTTCAAGGTGTTTACGTTGTGGGTAATTCTAGGCTCTCAAATGTAGAGATATTTACAGAGGTGATTTTGGGTCAGCTTTTTCAACACGAGGGTTTTGAAGTTGAGAAAATAATTTCCTTTAGGAAAAGGGGTGGTAAAAAACGTTTGTATGAAACAGCAGTATGTATTAAAAATTAGAGAAAATATGAGAAAATATTATCTATCTCTTTTTTCAACAACTCTGAATTTCTCTGAAGGAAATTATAAAGGTCGAAACCAGTAATAGTATGAACTAAATCAAAACTGTTTCTTCCTTCATAGAGTTCCCAACTCTTTGATAATCTCAGTACAGGACCTTTTAAGGACGTATTGCAGAAAATTAGCATCACAGGCAGAATTTCGTAAGACTTCAAAGCCAAGGACATATCATAATCAGCCTGAATTCTTTTAGAATCACCAATTTGATAGCATGAACGGACTTCAAATCCTATTCCTTCATATTTAATCCAATCTGAGGGAATATTTTGATTGAACTTATCTTTTCTGATTAATCCATCAGTGGATCGAACCTGGTCACGTTTACCAATTTTAACATTGACACTAAAGTGTAGTTCATTCTCATTTAATCCAAAACTCTCTTTTAATAAATAGGCAAATAAATTCTCATACATATCACCAAGTTTGCGATGTAAGGAGGTTACAAGATTTCCTCCCACTCTGGCAATAATGTATCTTTCGTCGTCCAAACCTAAAGAGCCAAAAGCAGGATCATTAGCTATTAATTGCTGAAATTCCTCTTTGTTATTGACACCAGAATAGCTTTTATAAGGTTTAAATTTTGAAACTTTTCTAATATTTACTATAGCTATATTCAGTAAATCATCTTCATTTATCATTTTGTGTTTTCTCCATTTTCTATTGGATTATCAAACAAATCTTTAGCTGTAACTTGAAGAGCATCAGCTAAACGAAAAATATTCATTAAACTAATATTTCGTTCACCTCGCTCTACAGCACCAATATATGTACGATGTAAGTCAGATTTTTCAGCCAATTCATCTTGGGAAAGTTTTAAACTTTTTCTGAAATAGCGAACTCTGATCCCAAAAGCGTCCATTCTAGCATCCATATTTAAAAAATGTGTGCTTCAATAGAGTAAACATTTTACCTCATCAAAACCAAATTATTATATAATTTTATCTGACCTTGACTCTGGTTATAAAAAATTATGGCTTTCAATTTAGACCTGATTTAGCTCATTTTTTTTACCCAGAAATAGCGATCGCGAAAAACTGTATTTGGGGCTTGACAATTGATTTAATTCGTGAGGTTTGATCGTGGTTATTACTCAAACCAGTCCCCCCAATATTACTCAGGATATAACAACAACTCACTTCACTCCAGATGAGTATTGAGTGATGGAGGAAACCGCAGCCGAAAGACATGAATATTGTAACGGAGAAATTATCGCTATGGCTGGAGGTTCAGAAGTTCATAGCCTTTATAAAGGGGCGATCGCACTCCCGCCTTTGCTAAGGTTGTTTTACTCAGCAAATTGTAATGAATATCGGGGTGAACCGCGTGTTTTTCAGGAGATAAATGATCAAAGGGAAACAGGGTAATAATTTTCTCAAGGCGATCGCTCTGATTGAGGTGGTCGAGATAGACCGAGCGGGTCAGGACTTCAATATTTTCGTAGCGATAACCAAAGCAATCCCGCCAATAGTCGATCAAGATATTACGGGGCAGACGAGTGGTGATTCCCGTCAGATCATTGCCTAAAACCGCTAAATTTTTCCAGGGTTCCTTTTGGCAAATCTTGTCATAACTGACCTTATTGGCTTCATCACTACCGTCTTGGATAAAATATTTTTGGGTGTTGGGATAGTCTAAAATTAATTTTGCGTTATAGTCCAAACGACAGCCATGAAGATTGAACAGATCCGACTCTATCAAATCAAACAAAAGTTACCCACTTTATTCAAAACCAGTTATGGCGTAAACACCCACAAAAATTGTATTTTAATCTCTGTTCATACTCAAGGTTTAGTTGGTTGGGGGGAATGTGTCGCCTCTGAACATCCCTCATATTCTTATGAAACGGTGAAAACCGCAAGGCATATATTGGAGGATTTTTTAATTCCCATTACGATGCAATGTGATCTTGACACTGTTGATGATTTGCCAGATTTTAGCGCAATTCGCGGGCATTTAATCGCTAAGGCAGCCCTTGAAAATGCTTTGTGGGATTTGTTGGCTAAATCCCAGAATGTCTCCCTTTCTCAGATCATTGGTGGCGTGAAAACTAAAGTTGAGATCGGTTGTAGTATTGGTATCCAAAAAGATATACCAACCTTATTGGATAAAGTAGCCACAAGATTGGATGACGGATACAGACGGATCAAAATCAAGATCAAGCCTGGATGGGATATTGAGCCTGTGCGAGCTATTCGAGAGCATTATCCAGATATTCAATTAATGGTTGACGCTAATAGTGCTTATACCTTGGCAGACACCCCATTATTTCAAAAATTAGACTTATTTAACTTGCTAATGATCGAACAGCCATTAGCCCATGACGATATTATTGATCACGCCAAGTTACAAACAATCATCAATACGCCGATTTGTTTAGATGAAAGCCTTTATTCTGTCCAACAAGCACAACGAGCGATTGATTTGCAGGCTGGGCGCATTGTTAATATGAAAGTCGGCCGAGTCGGAGGATTTCGTCATGCACTGCAAATTCACGACATGATGCAGGCGGCGGGTTGGCAAATGTGGTGTGGAGGAATGTTTGAAACACCGATTGGGCGGGTTGTCAACCTACATTTGGCGGCTAAAGCCAATTTTACTCTAGCAAACGATATTAACGTTTATAGTTTGGGCAATTCATGGCTTAAAAATGGGACATTTGTGCGAAACAAACAAGATTCAACCGTAGCTGTGCCAACTGGTGCAGGCATAGGAGTCGATATTGATCAGGAAACCCTGGCTCAACATCAAATTTACCAAGTCAATTTTGAGCAAACTCACTACTTCTCTCATCAAAAAACCGTTGTTTCGACAACAAAAGACGAAGATAATAAGTCCCAACAACCAAATTATTTACCAAATCCGTCACAACCTCTGCCTTTTCGCTGGTTTGGTGCGATACATGAATCTTTTGAGCAACAAGTGGAAAGAGTACCAGAAAAGTCAGCCCTTGTTGGTCAAGATATTACCTTCAACTATCAACAATTAAATGAATTAAGTAATCAGATTGCCCATTACCTTCTGGAGTATCAATTAGAGGGAAAATTGGTAGCTATTTATGCGGCATTTTCACCGTTTTTGGTAGTTGCTTTGCTGGGAATCCTCAAAGCAGGTGCTTCTTTTATGGTCTTAAATAAAGACTATCCCGTGACGCAGCTATTGCGATATTGTCAATTAGCTGACCCAAAAGCGTTGATCTGTTTGGAAGTGGCTGGGGAGTTGCCAGAAGCTTTACAAGAGATTGCACCAAAAGTACAACTTCATTTACCAAAACAACTCCACCAAGCAAAGAAAATTTTAGGTCAGTATTCGATTACCAATCCCAATCGGATTATAACTCCTGAGCAATTGGCTTATATCGTGTTTACCTCTGGCTCTACAGGAATCCCTAATGGTGTTGTGGGTACTCATAGCCCCGTTACCCATTTCATTGAGTGGCAAATTCGCACATTTGGATTAAACGAAGAGGATCGTTTTAGCAATTTAGCCAGTATTGCCCATGATATTTTGTTACGCGATGTTTTCACCCCCTTGTCTTTAGGGGCAACCTTGTATGTGCCACCCTCGTTGGATGAATCCTCAATCAGTTTAGATTTGGGGGAATGGATGGGAGTCAATAAAATATCCGTTGCCCATCTCACACCCCCAAGAGGACAACTACTCACAATCACTAATCAGCCTTTACCTGATTTGCGCTATCTCTTTTTCGGTGGGGACAAATTACCAAACTCCTTAGTCAGTCAGTTGCAAAAATTGACGGTTAATTTGAGTTGTGTCAATTTCTATGGGACAACAGAAACACCTCAAGGGATGAGCTATTGCCGAGTGTCATCTGATAAAATGGCATCTGCGATCGCGCCTATTGGACAAGGTATAGACGATGTACAAATTTTATTATTAGATGACAATAACCAATTGGTTAGGATTGGTGAAAAAGGGGAAATAACCGTCCGTACCCCTTATCTTTGCCAAGGTTATTTAGATAATCCCGTTTTAACTCAGCAGCGTTTTATTACTAATCCTTACACAAAAAATCCAGGCGATCGCATTTACAAAACGGGTGATATTGGCCGATATTTGCCCAATGGAGATGTTGAAATTTTAGGAAGACGAGATAATCAAGTCAATGTGCGCGGGTTTCGCATTGAATTAGATGAACTTGAGGGAATTTTGTTAGAATACCCACTCGTTAAAGAAGCAGCAGTAAAATTGATTGAAGAGGGAGAAAAACAGTATTTAGTAGCCTATATTGTCGGTCAAAAAGGTCTAGATTTATCGCTTTTGCAAGTTTATATTAATGAACGTTTGGTAAATCGGGTAAAATTGAATATATTTGTTCGCTTAGAGGCTTTCCCGTTGACAGTAAACGGAAAAATAGACCGTCAATCTCTACCAAAACCGGACTTTTCTAAGCGAGAATATGTACCGCCGCAGACAGAGACGGAATCTTTATTAGTCAGTATATGGGAAGAGGTATTGCGGGAAAAAGTTGGGATTACAGATAATTTCTTTGAATTGGGCGGAGACTCTCTCATGGCGACTTATATTGTCGTTAAACTAGCAAAATTATCTGACACCCATCTATTACCGACGATACTATTTGATTATCCCACTATTGAGAGTTTAGCGACTCACATTGCTGCGTTACAAAACAACATTATTACCCATGCAAACAGCTATGTAACAACTTCAGTAACTTATGCCCCAGCAACGTATGTCCAAGAAAAGTTGATAAAATGGCTGGAGTCGGGGACAGCTACATTACCTTATCATTTGCCCTCTGTTTATCGGTTGCAAGGATCACTCAATGTAGAGGCATTACAACAGAGTTTCGCTTATTTAGTCCAACGGCATGAGGCACTCCGCACCAGACTTTTGTGGAAAGATGGTCAGTTGTTTCAATCTATCGCACCACAGATGTCAATTGATTTTCTGGTTAAGCAGTTGTCAGATCAACAAGCAATTGGAGATTATATCGATAGGTTTCTCTATCAACCCTTTGATCTTGCCCAAGAACCACCAGTAAAAGTCGCTTTACTACAAATAGCAACCGATGAACATCTTGTACTAATCATCTTTCATCATATTCTGGTAGATGGTCGAGCTAAACGTTTACTACTCAATGAATTGAGTATCTTGTATCGTGATCTTGTGTTGGGCAAAGAACCATCCCTTCCCCCTTTGTCAACTCAATATATTGATTATGCCTACTGGCAACGTCATCTCCCCACCACACTATTAGAACAACATCGCACTTATTGGTTGCCCCGTTTAGCTAATATCACCGATACCCCCGTCCTACTCCAAGATTATCCGACTCCAACGGTTCGTACCTTCAAAACTGAGCAGATTCGTCAAATTTTGCCACTGCCCTTGAGTGATGGCTTGAAGCAGTTGACTCAAAAAGAGCATACTACCTTATTTATGGGTTATCTTAGTTGCTTTTATCTGTTGTTATATCGCCATAGTGGTAATCGACAGTTAGCCGTTGTTACACCGAATACGGTTCGACCATCGGCTAATTTTAACGGCGTAGTTGGGAATTTCACCAATTACTTATTATTGCAAATTGAATTAGGAGAACAACCTACAACCTTTCGAGAGTTGTTACAAAAAGTGCGCTGCATAACCTCAGATGCTTATAAATATCAATATGTACCTTTTGAACAGTTAGCCCACGAAGCCCATCCCCATCGAGACTTTCTTTCTCATCCTCTTTCTCGGATTCAAATTAATATGATTACCTGGGAACAGCCTTTTGAACTCTATGAGATCAAATCGGAACGACACGCCCATGAAGAATCTGGCTACGCTTCGTCGCTGGTGGTCAACTTTTTTGATCTGTCTTTTGTAATTCGCACAAGACTATTGCCAGTTGCAGATGAATCTGAACCAAAAACTCACTACATGATACAGCTTAAATATCAATCGCAATTATTCAAAAGAGAGCGAATAAATCAGTTTTTAGCTGATTATCAAGATCTGCTCCAAGAAGTCGTTGCCAATCCTGACCAAAACATGGGACACAAGCCCCGTCCTAGAAGGACGGCTTTTCGTATTGATTAAGAATTTGAATAATCGCGCGAAGTTTCTCTGATTCTAGTTCGGGAAGTAGAGATTCTCCTGGCGTCGTCCCTTGACGCTGCATTTAGATGATTTCATAAATCGTCCGCGCCATTTCTGCCGGGGGTAGCACTTGATCTACAATACCTGTAGCGATCGCACTTTGGGGCATTCCATCAAATTCAGCAGTCCCCGGTGACTGGACATTTGAAATTTGTTATCATGAATTTGATAAGGAAGAACTATCTTAAAATAAATTATTTGCCTGTCTAGGATATCAAACAAGCGTTTTCTAAAATCTTGTCGAGCGCGAAAAACTGTATTTGGGGCTTGACATTCGTGAGGTTTGATCGTGGTTATTACTCAAACCAGTCCCCCCAATATTACTCAGGATATAACAACAACTCACTTCACTCCAGATGAGTATCGAGTGATGGAGGAAACCGCAGCCGAAAGACATGAATATTGTAACGGAGAAATTATCGCTATGGCTGGAGGTTCAGAAGTTCATAGTGCGATCGCTAGTAACCTCTTAGTCTATTTGGGGTTTTTGCTCAGAGATAGCAATTTTCGCTTATATAATAGCGATTTGCGCGTTTGGATTCCCGAATACAACTGTGGAACTTACACTGATCTAATGGTAGTAGATGGACAACCACAATTGAACGGTGAGCGCACCGATGAAATTCTCAATCCTCTGGTAATTGTAGAAGTTTTATCACCCTCTACTGAAGGTTATGATAGGGGTGATAAATTTAGAAAATATCGCTCCCTTCCTAGCTTTTGCGAATATCTGCTAGTTAGCCAAACTGAACCCTATATTGAGCATTATCACAAACTGGATGATAGTAGCGATAGCGTTCGCGGAGCGTCCCGGAGGGAACTAGCGCTGCTGCAAGCAGTTCGCTGGCAATGGCAAGTTTATGATCATCTTGAGCAGTCTATATTATTACATAGTTTAAACGTAGAAGTCCCTCTTGGTGAAGTTTATCGCCGCATTAATTTCTAAAAGCTGACTCACGATTTATATAGCGGTAATTTTTAAAGCTGGTTCGTTACAGTTAATTAAGCGTTCAACAAATTCTAATGCTTGAGCAATGTTAACCAAGCGAATGGCGTTGGCTAGTTGTAAGCTATTAGCAGCACTTTCTGAGACTAATTCTTTCACCATATCCCCATTGACTGTTTTACCCAAAGCATAGGTTTTGAGCTTTTCTAGTTCGGTGAATATCAGTCGTGTATTATTGCCTGTGTAATCAATCAATACTTTGTAAGCATCAGTAGTGAGTGTTACACCTACTTCGTCAGCTAATGTCCGAGCTTGCTGTATTAATGCTTGGGTTTGCCATTGGGGAATGAGAGGAAATTCTGTTACCTGTGCGTACTCCAGTAGGAGTTTGACGGATTTATTTCTCGCGTCAGGTTTGTGAGTGTTGGTGATCAGGTAGAGTCGAAGGCGGGTATTATCCCGCGCTCCTCTCTGTTAGATCCGGGCGTGCGACTTTCACCGCACCCGGCTCCCGATGTTCTTAGCTTTCGCTTTTGCTCATGTGTATGTAATCGTGGCAGCTTTCGTGAATTGCTAGAAGGTTTTTATATTTACCATTCTTATGGTTTCCGTCAACATGATGTAAATGTACCTTCTCATCACTGAGCATTTTTAACCCACAATGACCACATTTATGGTTTTGCCGTTTAAGGGCTTTAGAGGTATCGTTGTTATAGAGCTTGCTGTTACGCTCGCTCCAATAACTTAAATCTCCGTCATAGGGTGATTTCTCACCTTTAACATTGATGTGCTTGTTTTCGGAGTAAGGAACTGTTGGGAATGCTTTGTCTAGTAGTTTCTTGCTAGAGTAACGATTCTGTAACCTCTAACTACAGGGGCTAATTTCTCAGCCTTTGTGGTAGCACCATAATTCGAGTTGTTGACGATGTGTTTTACTTTCTTGCGAAAAGCCTTAAAGTTGTCCACTGATGGAACGCATCTAAACTTTCCGTTTTTCTGGACTTTAAAATGCCAGCCGAGGAAATCAAACCCATCTGTCGTGGCGGTTAACTTTGTCTTTTTCTCACTGACTTTCATTCCCCGCTCTGCTAGGAACTGACTGATTTTGTCAAGTATTTCTGTTGCATCGTCTTGGGGTCGGAGTATTATTACCATGTCATCCGCATAACGGATTGATGGTTCTTTTATTCGTCCCTTGGGGTCTTTGTATCTAAAAATACTTTCAATCCCATTTAAGGCGATGTTAGCTAGTAGTGGACTTACCACCCCGCCTTGAGGTGTTCCTTGTTCGGGAAACTCTGGATTAACTCCGGCTTTGAGACAGCGGAATATTCCCTGTCTTATGCTATAAGGAGCTATGAGTCTATCCATGATTGCGGTGTGGTTTATCCTATCGAAACATTTTTCGATATCGAGTTCTATAACTCGTTTATCTATTCCTTTTGCACTAGAGCTTAGGTTGATGAACAGGATTTTCTGTGCGTCATGCGCTGACCGTCCCGTTCTGAACCCGTAGCTCCTAGCATGGAAAGTTGCAACGCGCAAGCTGGTTCTAATGCGTATTTGACAAGACATTGATAAGCCCTGTCCGCAATAGTGGGGACTTTGAGAATTCGGGTTTTACCATCCTTTTTGGGGATGGGTATTTCGCGCAATCCCTGGTGTTTCCAGTCGTTGCATTCGGCTCTGAGCTTTTCGTTCAGTTGAAACCTTTGCTCGAATGTGAGTGCGGTTTTACCGTCAATTCCCGCTGTCTTTTTCCCAGCATTTAGCTGTGTTACTTGACGGATAGCCAGTAATCTCGCTGCGGTTGATTTCAGAATCAGCTTTTGTAGTGACTTAGCTTTGCGCTTGTCTCCAACAAGAACCGCTTTATACACGCGTCTTTGTAGGCGGAATAAGTTACGGCGGAATTTCTTCCAGGGTAATTTCTTCCAGGATTCACTAGAGTTGTCTCTGTGTCTAATCATGCTCTGCTCCAATCTGTGTATTCTGAACACCTCAGACCAGTTACGGTCTGTCCTACCCGAGTTGAGGGAGTTCCGCTGCTCGTCCAGCCTACTTAGGGTTCGACCGCCCTTAGACCCTCAACCCGTTTTTATTCGTTCCCTCGGTTAGATTATTAGTTCCGTTAGGTGTAGCCATTTCAACCACTGGATTCCCTAGACTCTTGCCGCTATTCTCTCCAAAATGCGGCGGGAATTAACTCCAGTTAAGTCAGGTTTTTTAAGTTGTGTCCTGCTCCAAATTAGGTTGCTTTTTGAGGCTCTGTTTCACCATAGGAACTCCCCATTAACGCCAAGTGTCACCCCACAACGGATGTCTGATTGCGTCCTGTTCCCAGCTTCGATCTCCCGAAACCGAGTCGGGTCATCGTGGGCAGATAGGGAGTCATACCTGAGTCTGGTAGATGGGACTTACACCCGTATCAGACCGAGAGTTCAACCTTTCTCTATTGCTAGATTGGGTTGGTTAGCTTATGTACGGACTGATTACCGTGATTCAGCTAACAACGAACCGCACGCAGGGTATTTGTTGAGGGAATTTTGGGGAGAATGGACTCCAAGAGCAACAAAATTTCTTTTGAACAAACTCCCAGTAATGTGCTGTTGGGCAAATGTACTAATCTTCCTCCACTCCCAACTGGTGGTGTCATGATATCGGATAATGCTTGAGGAATGGTTTCTTTAGATTCTGGGGGGTATTCTGTATAGTTGAAGTTTGACCATTGTTGATCTAGAGTGTGGGTTTTTAGTTGTTTGATGGTATGATTCAGAAAGAATTCGTCTTCACCAAAGTATAAGTATGTTGGCATGGTAGTACGGCAATACAATTGTCGTACATGAGCGTTAGCTCTAAACTTACTGTAATCTTGTCTGCTTCGGAAAGCAGTCATTTAACGTCTTGGCACTCTTTTTTCAACGTGGCTTTCAGGCTCTATCCCTTATGAAACAAGCTGTTTAACTACCTTTTCACGCGTTAAGGCGATTCAGAGTAATGCTGAAGTATTGAGACAGGTGCGTGATCGAATTTGAGGTATGCAGGCGTGGGGCTTAGAGGCGGGTCTTCATTACATATTGTGCTAAATTGCACTCATAAAAACGATGAAACCCTTATCCTGCAATAAACATTCGCATTATTTATTAACATTTTAGGTGTTTTTCATGCATTCTGGCTTTTTGCCTTTATTTTTGGACACATTTTTGATGTTTAATTGAAAATTTGGCATACAAGGTACTGAAGAACCAAAATAGCATATCTGTAGTATTAGTTGAGAATTTTTAAAATCTATATTGAGTTAGATAAATATTTTCTCTAAATCACTTAATTTTATAACTAACTGAATCAATCTCCTATTAATCTCTGTTCAATTAGTTTCATCACCTTCTGTCTGATTTTTTTATTTATCTCATATGAATGCAAAAACTTGCAATCTACCTTAAGAATGCTTGATCTTCGTTAATTATAAAATTAGATTGTTCGCTGGATATAACCCAAGCAAAGTAAAGTCCTGATGTCAGCACTAGCGATTAAGGGAAGCTAATATGAACCTTGTCAAAGAGAAAAAAGAAACCAAAACTCAAATAGAAAATAAAATTTTGATAGAACCAAAAGATGAATCATAACCTTTATCAAATTATTTATTAAATTTATTGGATACTTCGGTAGCTTTGTCTTATAATGAATTCTATTCGGTATTAAACTGTATCTTTAAGATACGAATTGATGAAGTAGTGAGCGCAATCGCTTGAAACCAGCCAAAACAATTTTCAATTTGTAGGGAAATATGAGGAATTAATAAATATGAGTTTATCGGGTCAACAAAATAAAGAATTACACAGTGCTTTAATTGATGCTTTTCCTAATACCGTAGCTTTAGAGCAAATGTTAAAATTTCAATTAGATAAAAATTTAAGAGAGATTGCTGGTGAAGGAACTTTAGGAGAGATTGTCTTTAAATTAATACAAAGAGCTGATGCTGAGGGATGGGTTGAAGATTTAGTTCGTGCTGCGTGTGATTTTAACCCTAAAAACCCAAAACTGATTACTATTATCGGACAAGTAGTTCCCCCAAAACCAACTCAGCATCAGAAAATTTTGATTCTAACAGCAATTCCTCATGGACTGCGTTTAGATAAAGAAATTCGAGAAATTGAGTCAGCTATACGACGAGCTACAAATCGGGATTTATTTGAAATTCGCGTAATTACTGCTGTACGTCCTCAAGATATCCGTCGTGCTATTGCCGAAGAACAGCCTCAAATTGTTCATTTTTGTGGACATGGTTTAGAAGATGGCAGCTTGGTGTTAGAGGATGATAGGGGAAACAATCAGCCAGTTGCACCGGAAGGTTTAGCATCTCTGTTTAGGTCGCACGCTGATTATGTTAGATGCGTACTGCTTAATGCTTGTTATTCAGAAAAACCTGCTGTGGCAATTAGCCAGTACATTGATTATGTGATTGGCATGAATAACCCAATTCAAGATAGTGCAGCTATTGAGTTTGCTAGAGGTTTTTATGATGGCTTGGGTTACAAAAATTCAGGCAACCAAGATGTGTTTCAGAGAGCCTTTGATGAAGGCATAGTTGCCATTAAAATGGAAAATATTTTACAAGGAGCGATACCAGTTTTAAAAAAAAAGAAAAAATACGATCCAGTTTTAAAAAAAAAGAAAAAATACGATCCAGTTTAAAAAAAAAAGAAAAAATACGATTGGGATAAAGCTCCTACAAATATAGTTCATTTTTTTGGGCGTAGTACAGAACTACATGAAGTAGAGGAATTAGTTATTAGCTGCCAGCTAGTAGCAATTTTAGGTATGGGTGGTATTGGAAAAACAGCTTTTTGTGTAAAACTAGCACAAAATATTCAAGATAAGTTTGATTATATTATCTGGCGACAGCTATTAACCTCACCACCATTAAAACAACTTTTAGTAGATTTGATTAAGTTTCTTTCTAACCAACAAGACGTGAATTTACCGAACAGTGTAGACCAACTACTATCAAAACTTCTTGATTATTTACGTGAGTCACGCTGTCTAGTAATAATTGACAATTTTGAGGGAGTTTTACAAGGCAAAAATTATGCTGGCCAATATCAAAAAGATAGGGAGGATTATGGTGATTTACTTAGACAAGTAAGCGAAGTTAAGCATAAAAGTTGTTTAATGGTTACTAGCCGTGAAAAACCAAAAGAAGTTTCTACATTGGAGACAATAACAGGACCTATTCGTTCTCTATTATTAACGGGTTTAAATGTATCAGACGTAAAAAATATTTTTGCACAAGAACTTTGCTCTTTCTCTGCCTCACAAGATGAATGGGAAGAATTGGTTCAATTCTACAATGGAAATCCTTTCTTTTTAAAATTAGTTTCTAAATATATTAAGGATGTATTTTTCGGAAAAATTTCTGATTTTTTAAGAGAAAAAAACTTACGTGAAACCAATATGAATAAATTCTTACGATGGCATTTTAACAGATTAACAGATAAAGAAAAAGAAGTTGTATATTGGTTAGCAATTCATCGTGAACCAGTATCATTTCTAGAATTAAAAGAAGATCTACTTTCTTTAAATTCAAAAAATCAATTAGGGAATACGCTACAGTCATTACAAAGAAGATTCCCGCTAGAAAGAACAGAAAAAGCAGAAAGGTTTAGTCTACACCCTATCTTTATAGATTACATAACTGAACAATTGATTATAAAAGTTAAGAAAGAAATTATCAATGGGAAAATTAATATTCTTAAGACCTATGGCTTACTAAATGTTTTAACCAAAGAATACGTGATAGATAATCAATGCCGCCTTATCCTGAAACCAATTGAAGAAATAATAACTGAACCTAAAGCTTTAGGGAGCAAGATACGGTTTGAACAAAGACTAATTCAAATTTTATCAATGTTACAAAAAGAATCACCTTTACAACCAGGATATGCAGCAGGTAATATTTTTAATTTATTATGTCACTTAAAAGAAAATTATTTTTGTAGCTCAAGAACAACTTTAAGAGGGTATGATTTTTCTCATCTAACTATTTGGCAAGTATCTTTTAAAAAAGTTAATCTTTATGATGTTAATTTTTCCTATTCAAAAATAGCTAAATCAACTTTTACTCAATTCTTTGGTAGTATATTTTCAGTAGCTTTTAGTCCTGATGGAGGACTTTTGGCTATAGGTGATACTAAGGCAGAAATTCATGTGTTCCGAGTTAGGGATAGTGAAAAACTTTTTGTCTGTAAAGGGCATATCCATAGAGTATGGTCAGTCACTTTCAGTCCTGATAGTCAAATGCTTGCCAGTGGCAGTGGAGATCATACAGTCAAAATATGGGACGTTCGTAACGGTCAATGTCTTAAAACTTTAGAAGGACATACTAATTGGGTACAATCAGTTGCTTTTAGTCCCGATAGTCGAATGCTTGCCAGTGGCAGTGAAGACCAAACAGTTAGGATATGGAATGTCGATAACGGTCAGTGCCTCAAAATTTTACAGGGACATACAGATTGGGTACAATCAGTTGCATTTAGTCCTGATGGTCAAAAAATAGTTAGTGGAAGTTTAGACCAAACAGTTAGGATATGGAATGTCGATAACGGTCAGTGCCTCAAAATTTTACAGGGACATACCCATTCAATATGGTCAGTCGCTTATAGTCCCGATGGTCAAACAATAGCTACTGGCAGTAGAGATCAAACAGTAAAGATATGGAGTGTTCATAGCGGTGAGTGCCTTAAAACTTTACTAGGGCGTACTAACTGGGTGTGGTCAGTCGCTTACAGTCCCGATGGTCAAACAGTAGCTACTGGCAGTGAAGAGGGAATATTAAAGATATGGAATATCCAAAATGGTCAATGTATCAGAACTTTACAGATCCATACCACTAGAATAAAGTCAATTGCTTACAATTCCGACGGTCAAACAATAGCTACTACTAGTGAAGACCAAACAGTTAAGATATGGGATGTTCACAACGGTCAGTGTCTCAAAACTATACAGGGACATACTAATGCAATAAGGTCAGTTGTCTTCAGTCCCGATAGTCGAATGCTTGCCAGTGGAGATGAAGATCACACAGTTAGAATATGGGACATTCATAATGGTCAATGTCTACAAACTCTAGAAGGACATACCAATTGGGTACGAGCAGTCACTTTTAGTCCTGATGGTCAAACATTAGTTAGTGGCAGTGAAGACGAAACAATAAGGATATGGAATATTAATAACGGCCAATGTCTCAAAATTTTAAGAGGGCATACAGATTCAGTACGGTTAGTTGCTTTCAGTGCTGATGGCCAATTACTTGCTAGTGGTAGCCGAGATCAAACAGTAAAAATATGGGACATTCATAATGGTCAGTGTCTCAATACTTTAGAGGGACATACTGATTGGTTACTTGCAGTTGCCTTTAGTCTTGATGGTGAAACAATAGCTAGTGGTAGTGGAGACCAAAAAGTAAAAATATGGAACATTCATAATGGTCAGTGTCTCAATACTTTACAAAGCCAATCCCAGGCAGTATGGTCTATTGCATTCAGTCCTGATGGTCAAACAATAGCCACCAGCTATGAAGATCAAACAGTTCAAATCTGGAGTCTTCGTGATGGTCAGCACCTTAAAACTTTACAAGGACATACTCATAGGGTATGGTCTATTGCATTCAGTCCTAATGGTCAAACAATAGCTAGTGGCAGTGGAGACAAAACAATAAGAATATGGGACATTTGTAACGGTCAGTGTCTCAGAATTTTGGAAGATCATAATAACAGAATTTGGTCAGTTGTTTTTAGCCCTGATGGACAAATGCTTGCCAGTGGAAGCGAAGATGAGACAATTAAGATATGGAATGTACAAACAGGTGAGTGCTTGAAAACTCTGAGAACACCTAGACCTTATGAAGGTACGAACATCACTGGAGTTACAGGATTAACAGATGATCAGAAAGCTACGCTGAAATCTTTAGGAGCAATTGAAGACATATAGAAATTTTATATAGCTAATACCAATTTAATATGAAGCTGCATAGAATAGGGCTTCAAGAATGAAATTATAGTATGACAATGAGCAGATTCGTTCTGGTGTAATTTGTCCTAATACTTGTTGTAATCGGTCGCGTAATTGTTCGAGTGTTGTAGGGGTACAGAAAAAAGTATTGAAGTAAAACAAACTCACTATTATAAGTATAAGCAGAGATTATGAAAAAGCCCAAAACCCTGATTCTGACGTGGGGTGAATGATAAGTTGAAGAAAAATGCTGCCTTAGCTGCTGTCATCCATCACGCAAACACAACCTTTCGCCTGTGGAGTAAACGAAATCGAGGTTTAATAGCCTCATTAAGCAACGCTAAAGAAGAAATAGATGTAAGAGTAAGAGGTATGGATACAAAAATTATAGGCGATCTCATCATTAGTATAATCCCCCACTCAAAACAGACTCAACTGCTTTCCCACATCACCTTGAGGCTCAACAACCGAAAGTAACTCATCTCGTTTTTTAGCCATCAACTCCAAATAATACCCACTAGAATAGACTTCAGAATTAGTCAATCCCAGAATTCCTTGATAAAACGTCACAACATCCCCAGTATTACCCAGAACCAAAAGAGCCTTTTCACCCTTCTTAATTTTCCGAGTAACCTGTAACTGTTCTACAGGAAAATCACCAGAACGAATAACCTTGGTTAATTCCTGGTAATATTGTTATGCCTTAGCCTTTGACAGAAGATATTGTGTCAGGTAGTTCAAAGGAAACTCCTTTTCTAGACGAGAACGGTCTCTTTTCCGCCATGAACCCTTAGTAGTAATTTTACTATCTTCATGCCAGATCATATAATTCTTAGCTCCTCTAGAGGGAACAAACATCGCTTGAGCAAGAATTTCTAACTCTATTTTGATACCAGTAGGTAAAGCATTTTGCAGCTTTTCAAATATCAGCAGAGGTTCAGAGTGGGAGAAGAACACACCATCAGTATCACTTTCCACCTGGATACCTCCCGCTTTTTCAATCACATCAATCATGAATCGCAGAATCCGTCTACCATAAGCTGTAACCAGTGCAGCAGCTTGCATATCATTAAAACCAACACCAGAAGTCCCATAAAAGCCAAACAACGAGTTGATTAACACCTTGAGAGCAGCTTCAGCTTGTTTAGCAGCTTTCTTTACTAGGAATCAGCCCTACTGTATTTCATATATTACTCCCATTCCCTTAACTGCTTATGCACTGCGGCTAAATACCACATATAATCATCAATTTTATACTCATCAGCAGCCTTAACTATATATTCCTGCGCTAACTCTAAATTATTCTCAGCTTCATAATATAAACCCAAATAAAGATGACTGTAAAACTTACCTTTTAATCCTGTTAATTTTCCTACATTTAAAACGTCATCTTTTGTACAATTACCTGCAAATAAATCATAGATAGATTTCATGATTTTTCGCGGATCATTTTTCACAGGTAATAAAGAATTACGAGCTTCTGTCACACCGGATAATCTAGCTATACAAAGATATCTCCAGACTGTTTCTTCTACATCTTGAGCATTAACAGTTAAATCAGTTTCAAACTGTTTTGCACCTTCAGCAAATCGTTCTGCATAATAATAACTTAACCCGCGTTGCCAAAGATAAGGAGTAATTTGAATATCTAACTTTTCTGCATGATCAAAATCTTGAATTGATTCGGTAATTTTTCCTAATTTAAAATAAACCATGCCTCGACGAACATAAGCATTAGCATTACTTGGCTGAAGATTAATGGTATTGTTACACTCTTGAAGTTGATTTTCTAAGGAATTGGTAAAAAACATTTTGGTAATGAAATTTGCTACTTTTAATCTAGCTCTCTGCGTCCTTCTAAAGCTCTTGCTAAAGTTAATTCATCAGCATATTCTAAATCACCACCGACGGGTAAACCAAAGGCAATACGGGTTACTTTAGTAAATGGTTTTAGTAATTGACCGATATACAATGTTGTGGTTTCCCCTTCGATACTGGGACTAATGGCTAAAATCACCTCTTGGGGTTTTTGTTCACTTACCCGTCTCACTAAAGCTTGAATGGTTAACTGTTCTGGTCCGATACCATCCATAGGGGAAATTACACCACATAAAACATGATATTTACCTTTAAATTCACGAGTTTTTTCTAAGGCAATCACATCACGGGAATCTGCAACTACGCAAATAGTTGTATTATCTCGTTGAGGGTGACGACAAATTTCACAGACTGGATCTGATGAAAGGTGAAAACAAACTTTACATAAACCTACCTGTTTTTTCGCGTCAACAAGTGCTTGGGCTAAGGCTTCTACCTCTGCTTCTGGTCTTTTTAAGATGTGCAAAGCTAAACGTTGGGCGCTTTTGGGTCCAACTCCGGGTAGCCGTTGCAATTGTTCGATTAATCTGGCTAGGGGACGTGCGTAAACCGTAATTCTACCTCCGGGGTTTTTTTCTATTTTACAGTTAAATTATGTTTCGCGCAAAGGCGCAAAGGAGCAAAGACGCAAAGTTTGAGGAATTTTAACTAATCAAATATTATAATCATGTTTTATGCGGAGAGATTCACTTTTTTATAAACTCTTTCAACAATATCCATCTTTGTTGTTTGAACTGTTGACAGATCCACCTATTAATGCTCAGGCTTACCGCTTTGATTCTGTGGCTGTCAAAGAACCGACTTTTGCAATTGATGGTGTATTTTTACCACCAGAAAGTGATGGAAAGGGCATAGTATATTTTTGTGAGGTACAATTTCAAAGAGATGAGGAATTGTATGAACGAATATGTGCGGAAACTTCACTATATTTTTATCGTAATCGCAAGAGATTTTGTGATTGGCAAGTAGTGATCATTTATCCATCTCGAAATACAGAACAAAATGACATTTATCCTCATAGGGGATTTCTCAGAGGATGTTTGAAAAGTGGTATTCCGTAATTTTCATCACATTGCTACCCCCCTTAGTCAAATCCAGTTCCCTCCCCTTTACAAGGGGAGGGTTAGGGTGGGGTAAAAAATATTTGATACATCAACCATAACTTTTCAAACACCCTCTCAACAGTCCTCAAGTACATCGGGTATATTTAGATGAATTGGGAGATATTCAAGAATTACCATTAGGTTTAGGTGTTATGTTACTAACTACCCTGGAAGAAAGTCAAGCCCCAGCAGTAGCTAGATATTTATTAAATAGAACCCATGAGGAGATTGTCACACCATCAAGTCAAGCTATGATGGAGATGATCACGACAATCATGGTCTACAAGTTTGAAAATCTGAGTCGTCGGGAGGTAGAATCAATGTTAGGAATTACACTCAAAGAAACTAGAGTTTATCAAGAAATTAAAGAAGAAGGCAGAGAGGAAGGACTGGAACAAGGCAGAGAAGAAGGACTAGAGGAAGGACTAGAACAAGGCATAGAACAAGGCATAGAACAAGCTACAATTAATTTGGTGATTCGATTATTAACAAAGCGGTTTGGTAAAATATCTCAGAGAAAGATAAAATCTATTTCTGGTTTACCATTATCTGTGTTGGAAGAATTGAGTGAAGCTCTTTTAGATTTTCAGAGTTTGAATGATTTGCAATCTTGGTTGTTAATCCATACTCCGGCAAAAACTGACTAACTATGTATTCTCGGTTCTGGGTGTAAGGTTGATAATAATTGACTTTCCACCTCTGCTAATTCGTCTAATCTGTCCATGACGATTTTTCGGTCAAAATAGGTGTCAGCTAATACCCAATACATCCCAAAATGTCGGGCTTCTGATGCCATTAAACTGCGGTAAAATGCGGCTAATTCTGGTTCTGGACAGTTAGCAGCTAGGAGTCCTAAGCGTTCATGACTACGGGCTTCTATTAAGCCGGTGACGAGTAAGGAGTCTAAAAATCTATGGGGTTCTTGTCCCCGGACTTGGGATTTTAACCCTGCACCGTAAGGGGGTGCGGATAGGGCTGCTAGTTTGATGTTACGGCGTTCTAGCCATTGATTGACGAGTTCAAAGTGTTCTAGTTCTTCACGAGCGATCGCTGTTAACTCTCTCACCATTTTAGCATTAGAGGGATAGCGAAACATCATATTTAATGCTACTCCTGCGGCTTTGCGTTCACAGTGGGAGTGATCTAGTAAGATAATATCAAGGTTAGCGATCGCTTGCTCTACCCAAGCATCACTGGTAGGTTGTTTGAGGGCGTTGATTGTGGGTAAAGGTGAACTTAACACAGCGAAAAACTCCAAATTTAACAATTTAGCTCATTAATTTTAATCTTAAATCAGCTTCTGCATCTTTGGATAAGTTTCTTAATGTTTTACTTTTGAATTCCGTTCTCTGATCCTATCAATTGTGTTTATTAACAGACACAAACGGTAATTTTAATAAACTGATAAAATTAAGATCTCTGGTTTCTTCCGATATACCTAACTGGATGCTTTCTGGTTGGGGTGGATAATAACGAGATTGAAAAATTAGATCCCATATAGTTAATAAACTTGTATAATTACTATTTAAATATTTTGTTAATTGACAATGATGAGCGCGATGATAATTAGGTGTAACAATAAAATAACTCAGGAATTTATCTATTTTAAAAGGTAAGGCAAAATTACTGTGATGAAAAACTAATGATACCGCAAATAAAGATTCATATAATATCCAAGCATTTGGTGTAATTCCCAACAGATAAATTAACCCAATTTTGGGAATATTGGCAACAATAACTTCTCCTGTATGAAAGCGGTAAGCTGTGGATATATTCATCCATCTATCTGTATGATGGACTTTGTGAAAACGCCAAGCAAAACCCCAAGTGTGGATTAATCTATGCCACGTATACATATACAAATCAAGCAATAAAAAAGAGAGAATAAAATGTAACCAGGGTAAATTAATATCATAAAATAATCCCCGCCATAAAGTTGGTTTCCAGAGAGAATTTAAGATTAAAATAACAGTTAAATTAACCACCAAAAAATTTATTAACCCCAAAATTAAATTGTGAATAACTCTTTTAATGGGATTTTGACGATATTGAAAGAAAGGAACTAAGGTTTCCAGAATTCCAAATATAACGATACTGCTGACAATAGCCAGAGATTTATATTCCATTTTGTTTGATGTCCTGATAATTCTGGCGTAGATGGTTCATTTTTTTCTCTTTCTTCATGAATTTTACCATGAATATTTTCTTCAAGAACAAGATCCCCGACTTCTCTAAGAGGATGTTTGAAAAGTGGTATTCCGTAATTTTCATCAATCCAGTTCCCTCCCCTTGACAAGGGGAGGGTTAGGGTGGGGTAAAAAATATTTGATACATCAACCATAACTTTTCAAACACCCTCTAAGAAGTCGGAGATCTGAAACTCTCAAATTTAGGAAAACTTGGTTAAAAATCCCAACAATTGCTTAGTTCTTGGTGTGAGTAAAGTCTTGCGATAAGCGTCTGCGGCTTTTTTAATGGCTTCCGCTTGAGTGGGATAAGGATGAATTACACTACTCAGTTTACTTAAACCAATATTATTAACAATAGCTGTAGTAATTTCCGAAATCATCTCCCCTGCATGATTAGCAACTATGGTTGCACCGAGGATTTGATCTGATCCTTTTTTGTGATGAATCTTTAAAAAACCAGATTCTTCATGATCTGCGATCGCTCGGTCTATACTTTTAAAAGGAATCTTAATAGTTTCTATCTTTATACCTAATTTTTCTGCCTCATTTGCATACATCCCCACATGAGCAATTTCCGGGCTGGTATATGTCACCCAAGGCATCACTAAACTACTGAGTTTAGATCGTCCCCAACCAAAGGGCGAAAATAGAGTATTCTTAATCACAATTCGCGCTGCCGCATCTGCCGCATGAGTAAATTTCCAATTCATGCAGATATCACCAGCGGCGTAAATTTTGGGATTTGTGGTTTGTAAATAATCATTCACTTTTACACCCCAGGTTTGATCATATTCTACACCCACTGCCTCTAAATTCAAATTTTCCACATTTGGCGCCCGTCCCGCACCAACTAATATTTCATCAACTGTCACCGAATCTCGTTCACTATTCACAGAAAAATATAGGCGTTTTCCTTCCGTAACTGTAACAACTTCTTCTAATTGACAATTTAATACTAAACGAATACCTTCATCAATTAAAACTTTTTGCAAAATCTCCGCTGCTTCCGAATCTTCCTGATTTAAAATATGTGAACCTCGATGAAATAATGTCACTTCACAACCTAACCGCTGAAATGTTTGTGCTAATTCACAGCCAACAGGACCACCACCAATTATTGCTAATTTTTCGGGTTTTTGAGTTAGAGAAAAAACAGTTTCATTGGTTAAATAACCTGCTGCTTCAATTCCCCGAATTTTCGGTTTAACAGCCCTCGCACCGGTAGCAATGACAGCTTTTTTAAACTTTAATGTTTGCTGATCAACTTCTATAGTATTCTTGTTTATAAATTTACCATCACCTAAAAAAACATCAATTCCTAAACTTTTAAATCTTTCCAAAGAATCATGATGACTAATACTCGCCCGAATGCGTCTCATTCTCTCCATAACTGTGGCAAAATCCACATCAAATTTCTGAGAAATATTAATCCCTAAATCTTTAGCTTTTCTGATTTCTTCAACTACACGAGAAGAACGAATTAAACATTTAGAAGGAATACAACCAAAATTTAAACAATCTCCTCCCATGAGATTTTTTTCAATTAATGCTACTTTTAAACCCAAGTCTAATCCCGCACCCCCCGCAGCGACAACTAAACCCGCAGTTCCCCCACCAATTACTACTAAATCATAACAATCAGCCGTTTGGGGATTTACCCAATTATCTGGATGAACATTTTTGAGGAGTTTTTGATTATACTCATCCATGGGACGAATTGTGACTCTTGGAGATTCTGAAGTTGACATTAGTATTACCTCTGAATGGTTAAGTATAAACTATGTTTTTGATTATATGATCTGTTATTTATAAATACATTATCATCAGAAATTTATCGGTTTTATATTTAACAAAATTACTAAAATTATTGAGAAATAAAAAACAAAGAATTTTTATAAGTTCTCATCTTTTAAAGCTTTCTTAGCTATCTTCGTGACATAAACTGTGACAGCAATTGTTGCTATCAACCCCATGATTTGAATTACCCAGTGGAGGATGATGTTTTCAGGTTGATTTTTACTGCCAATTAAGGCTATATCTCCTACTAAAGATCCAAAATAAACATACATAATTGTTCCAGGAATCATCCCCACTGAACCAATTAAATAGTCTTGAAAAGAAACACTAGTAATTCCGAAAGCATAGTTTAATAAATTGAAGGGAAAGAGGGGAGAAAGTCGAACTAATAGGACAATTTTTAATCCTTCTTTACTAACTGCTTTATCAATGATGGCAAATTTTTTGTAACTAGATATTTTTTCTTTTACCCAACCTTGCGCTAAATAACGTCCTCCTAAAAATGCTGCTATAGCACCTAATGTAGCCCCAATAAAGACATATATAGAACCCCAAATTACACCAAAAATTACCCCAGCACCCAATGTCAGCAGTGCAGCCGGTAAAAAAGCTAGAGTAGCTATAATATAGATGCCAATAAATACTATTCCTCCTATAGCACCAAGGCTATTAATCCACTGTAAAGCATTCTCTAAAAATTCTTGAAGATTGGGAGAAGATACTTTAACAGATTCTTGAATTACAGCAAAATCTATTTCTGATAACAAGGTAATAAGCATAAAAATTCTCTATAATTTTGGGGAAGAGTACCAATTACGAATTTGGGTTGGGGAAATACCGAGTAAATAAGCAATGACAATAATTTGATTCAAAATAGTAGTTTGGATAATTCCTTTTTTTAACCATCTGCGAGGTGAGGTAATTACGGGTGTTGGTAATAGGTGAATTTTGCCCAGAGTTTTTAATTTTCTCATCATTGCAAAGTCTTCCATAATTGATATTTGCGGGAAATTACCAACTTGCTGAAATACATCTTTGGTGAGAAAAATAGCTTGATCACCATAGGGCATTTGCCAAAGATGCGATCGCCATTTTACCCCAAATTCTACCAAACGCAAGCCCCAATTAGGGGCATTTATCCGTAAAGCAAAGGCACCAGCCACAATTCCCGGTTTTGCTAAGGTTGTGCGAATCATCTGCTCGAAATTAGTCGGTAAACGGGTATCAGCATGGAGAAATAGGAGAATTTCCCCACTAGCAGCCATAGCACCTGTATTCATTTGATTAGCACGTCCGGGAGGAGAAATAATTACCTTAACATTCAATGATTTAGCGATTAATAATGTTTCATCTTTTGAACCACCATCAACTACAATTATTTCTACATTACTACTAGATTGACTGCTAATAATTGCTTCTTTAATATTATCCGCTTCATTGAGAGTGGGAATAATAATAGAAATTTGAGCATTCATGTTGACAAAAAGATTTAAATTAACTATTCTGTGATTTTGTGCAAAACTCCACTGCGAATCATCATCTGCGGCCAAATTAACAGAAAAAATCCCATCCAAATCAATAATGGAATAGCAACTAAAATTGTTAACCAAATAATTTTGAAGATTAACCAACTACCGCTGATTAATGTTAAACTGGTTAGGATAATTGACCAAGGTTGACACCACCAAGGTTTAGATTTCCAAGGGCTAATGGTTTGTTGTTCAGACATTTTTTGATTTAATCAGTAAACCTATACCTTACCTCATATCTTGCACTTACTCAAGAAACAGGGAAAATGCAAATATGAAAATTGCTTCTGATCCTTACAGACGTTATTAGCAACTGTCAAATATTTAAACAAGGGGAGAATCTCAACAGTTCTGAATTTCTCAACTATATTCATCATCAACATAAGATTCATATATTTCAGGCGTTTCAGTGGAAGTAACAGAATCAGATAATTGAAAACTATCATCTGTCATGCGGATGATTTCCCCAGAAAAGAATTTTGCTAGACTTTCCGCAGCTTTAACCACACCATCATGATCCCAACTTGATGGCGATGGTTGCACTGGTGCTGCATTGGTAACAACAGGCTCAACTCGGACTGGTACGGGTGGTGGTGCGGATACTGTAGCTACTGGCTGTGGTACGGCTGAGGGTGGCTGTGGTGTGGCTTGCGGGGCTGGTGGTTGTTGATAGGATGTAGGTTGGGGTGGTTGTTGAACGGGAGTAGAATTTTGTGGAGGTGGATTTCGCTTAGTTGATGTGGCGTTGGCAGTGGTAGCTTTTTCTAAGGTAACTTGAATTTCCTGCTGGAAAGTTTGTCTAAAGGCCGTAGTGATGATCGGTAGATAAGATTTCACTTTGTCATACCAAACCGCTTTTACACCTACACGAGCAACTACACCATTAAATTCCATTAAATGGCACATTTGACCCAATAATGCTTGTGTGGGTAGCTGCTGAATATGTCCACGGACTTGTTGCCAAAGTTGAGTTAAATTGTATTGTGAACCTTCTCCTACTGGCTGTATTGGTTCTGGTTGATGGTTAGTAGGTGGTGGTGCATATACAGGTTCTGACGTGGGTACTGGTGCAAAATTCACAGATGAGTTGTGATTTGTGGGCGGATATGCTGGTGGTGCAGCAGCGGGAGGATAAGCTGGAGTGACAGCAGTTGTATTAACTTGCTGAGAAATATTTGCAGTTTGGATTTGAATATTGGCGCTGGGTAATAATCCTAATAATGTTACTTCTAACCATAAACGGGGTTGAGTGGTGTTTTTTAGTTGTAATTCTGCTGTTCTCAGGTGTTGTTGTCCTCGTAAGATGGTACTAATATCAAATTTTTGGGCAAAGTCAACTAATGATGTCCAAGTTGATTCAGTACAAGCAACTAAATCTTGACGATTGGGAGCGGTTTTAGCTATGAGGAAATCTCGATAAAAAGCGGCGAGATTTTGGAGAATGATCAGGGGTTCTCGACCTCGATCTAGGATTTTCCGGGTAGAGTCTAGGACTATTTCGGCTTGATCTTGAGCGATCGCTTCTAATAGTCCAAATAGGTCTTTTTCGCTGACTGAACCTACCAAATCCCAAACCTTATCCGGTGTCACTTCCCCAGCAATTAAAGCTAATTGATCAAGTAAACTTTCTGCATCTCTTAATCCTCCTTGGGCAATTTGTCCCACCAGAGTCAGAGAATCATGAGAAATATGAATACTTTCCTTAGCGGCAATATACGTTAAATGTTTTACCATTGCCTCTAACTGAATCCGTCGAAAATCAAACCTTTGACAACGAGAAATAATTGTGGGTAATACCCTTTGTGCGTCTGTTGTAGCGAGGACAAAAACAACGTGCTTAGGTGGTTCTTCTAGGGTTTTAAGTAACGCGTTGAACGCTGCGGTACTTAGCATATGACATTCATCAATCACATAAACTTTATAACGACACTGCATCGGGGCAAACTGCGCCCTTTCAATCAGTTCACGGATATTATCAACACCAGTGTTACTGGCAGCGTCAATTTCAATAACATCAGTAGAATAGCCTTTAGTAATACCCTGACAGATTTCACAAACACCGCAGGGTTGGGGGGTTGGCTGGTTGCCTTGGAGACAATTGAGAGATTTAGCGAGAATTCTCGCACTGGAAGTTTTTCCTGTACCTCTAGGGCCAGTGAACAAATAGGCAGGGGCGATTTTCGCTGAGAGAATGGCATTAGTTAGGGTAGTAGCGATCGCCTCTTGACCCACCAGTTCAGCGAAACTCTTTGGCCGATACTTATGGTGCAGGGGTTCGTAAGACATGGAGACAGGTTTAAATCCGTATATCCCAGGCAAATTTTAGGGTTTTATCATTCTAACAACTCATGGCAATTTTGCCTCAGACATAGCCGCTAGTACCGCAGGGCGGAAGTCAAAAGTCAAAAGTCAAAAGTCAAAACTAATATACAGTCAAAATAAATTTGACGAACTACTAGTCACTCACACCGCTAAAATTTTATTAAGCAACATCAATGGTGCATCAAATGTTTAAGCGGCTAATTCAATGGCTCAAAAAATTTTTTCGGCACTTGTTTGGTGGTAAACAAAATTTTACCCCCAGTCGGGAACAAGTCCCCAAAGCAGTAGTTCCACCCCTCACTGACACAGATTTAGAATTTCTCTTTACAGAACTACTGGCAGGAGTTCATCAGGTCAAGGGACAAACTTGGGCGCAAAAATGGTTACATAATCTTGAACATCGTGTTAGCACCCAACAGTGGCTAGAATGGTTAAATCGTTTTGGTGACAGATTATTAGCATCTTCTAAACCCCATAATGAATTAGCAGCCAGATTAGTTCAACTTGGTGAGTTAGGGGTTGGGGAAATCAGCAATCTGTCCTACGATATAGGCATGAAAGTCTTAACAGGCAATCCAGGAGAACCAGTTTGGGAATACGAAGGTCCCGATGCAGTAGAAAATAATCTTTTAATACCTGCCAACACGGAAGAAAATTTACCAGAAGGGGAATACAAAACTGTCAGCCTAGATGAATTGTTGATGATGTTGCAGCAGGATGAAGCCCTATGCGAGCAAATCTCCCAACAACTAGGAGTGGAAACAAATAATCCAGAAGAAATTATTCAGGTATTAGTTAGTCAGTATAATGAAGCGAACGAGTCTTCTGAATCACAAGGATAAATCCCAATGACTAAGTTTGATTTGTGCGGTGTAGCTATCAATATTTTTACGTGGGTCTATTTGGTTTTCTAGTCCATTCCGTAATTAATAATTTTTTTTGACACAAGGATAGCTACAATCTAGAAGAAAGAAAATCCCATAAATTGGCAGATGTTCAGGTGGCTCTTGCAGTGGCTTAACAAATTTTTACAGTCCCCCTTTGACAGTCTGGGAATCGTGACTAAGTTTGATTTGTGCGGTGTAGCTATCAATATTTTTACGTGGGTCTATTTGGTTTTCTAGTCCATTCCGTAACTAATAATTTTTTTTGACACAAGGATAGCTACAATCTAGGAGAAAGAAAATCCCATAAATTGGCAGATGTTCAGGTGGCTCTTGCAGTGGCTTAACAAATTTTTACAGTCCCCTTTGACTATCCTGGGAATCACCGATTCCCAGGATAGTCAAGGCAATCTGGTGGCAGATCAACCACCAGAACTCACGAATGCGGATCTAGAGTTGTTATTTAATGAACTACTAGAAGGTGTGCATCAAGCGCGCGGACAACAGTGGGCGTTGAAGTATTTGCAGCGGATGGAACCAAGAATTACAGTTGATCGGTGGATAGATTGGCTGTTGATATTTGGGGGCAAATTATTAGCTTCTCCTGCACCGAATCTTCCTTTAGCCAAGCGCATGGTGAAACTGGGTGAGTTAGGTATTGGTGAGGTTAGCAACCTGGCCTATGATATTGGGATGCAGCTATTGCGGCGCAACCTCAATCAGGAGTATGAGCGCAAGCAAAAGTCACAGGAGTTGGAAAGTTCCATCCCCACAGCAGAGGAGTTAGATACTCCTGGTCAGGAATTGCTCCGCCAATTTGGGGAACAAATCTGGCAAGATCAGAATGTGGAAAGTGTGACTAATCCATCAGTATCCCAAATGGTTGAGGATCTCTTCACTGGTCAGTCTGTAGGGTTAAGTAATGGGTCTTTAGCTGAGAATGCAGCTAAGACAGAAAATGACTATCACAGTTATGAGTATAGAATTCAGGAATTTTCCCAGAATGCTGCGGAAATAATTGCCGATCCAGAATCTCCCAGGGAGAAAAGCTGGAACGAGTCTTTGATGAATATAGAACCGCAGTTAGCATCCACTTTAGATGAGTTGGTGGTGCGGTTGGAGCAAAGTAGCAATCTTGTCCAGCATTTAGCGTCGGAATTGGCAATTCGTGATCGGCAAATTGTCCAGCAATCAACATCACAAATAGTTGTTACTAATCCGGCGGAAAGTTTATTTTATGAGGGTTTACGGCAGGCTAAAGCTGGAGATTTGTTGACGGCTTTGGCTTTATATGAACGGGCAAGTCAAACCCAACCTCATGTTTATGAGTATTGGTTTAATCAGGGTTTAGTATTATTTTACTTGCAACGGTTTTCCGAAGCGATCGCTGCTTATGACCAAACACTGGCTCTCAAACCGGATTTTTATCAGGTTTGGTATAGCCGAGGCAGTATTCTGGGCGAGTTGGGAGACTTTGATGCGGCTATTGCTTCCTTTGATCAAGCGATCGCTATTAAACCAGATTACCAAACAGCTTGGTCTAGCAGAGGTTTAGCATTACTCAAGTTAGGTTTAATTGGGGAAGCTATTGATAGTTATGATCAAGCCCTGAATTTAGAACCCCAAGATTCTGAAACTTGGTACTACCGGGGGATAGCTTTGGCTGTGGTTGAGCAATATGCAGAAGCAATTGCTAGTTATGATCAAGCCCTCAATCTCCAACCCAACTATCATGAAGTGTGGATTGATCGGGGTGTGGTGCTATTTAATTTAAAACAATGGTTAGAAGCAATTGAATCATGGGATCAAGCCCTGGCCATTCAGCCAGAATTTTATCTAGCTTGGTATAACCGGGGTGTGTCCTTTGAACACTTAGGTCGTCGGGAAGATGCAATCTCATCCTATCAACAAGCGATCGCCATCAAACCCGATTTCCACCCAGCCTGGTATAACCAAGCCGTAGCCCTATTTTACCTAGACCGTTCCGCCCAAGCTATATCCGGCTATGACAGGGCTTTAGAAATTAAACTAGACTACTGGGAAGCTTGGCTAGGAAGGGGTGCGGCGGCTGGTCATCTCACCCCCCACCAATCATCACTAATTGTAGTTAGTAACATTTCTGCATCCAATCCTGCCCTTAACTTAGGCGGCTATGAAGGTAAATTAGCAAGTTATCAGGCAGGTTTGAAACATCTTCGCCCGGATACTCACCCAGAAGGTTGGGGAAGATTACGTATAGCTATTGGTAATACTTACTACGAGCAAGGGAAAAAAGCCGCCACACCTCGTGATTATTGGCATCATGCCATGTCCGAATATCAACTGGCACTATCTACGCTGACACCAGAAGATTTTCCAGAATTGCATTTGGATATTTTGCAATCTCTGACGAAAGTGCTTATCTGTTTGGGGGAAACAGTAGCGGCACAGGAATTACAAAAATGGGGAATTGAATTATTACAACAATTACTCACTCAGCCGAATCGGACTGATGAAAATAAAAAACAACTGGTACTAAAATTTGCAGGTTTGGGACAACTAGCAGTTGATTTAGCTGTAAATACAGGAGATTTAGTAGAAGCTTGGGAAATTGCTGAACAGGGGAGAAATAACTGTTTACAGTTGTTAATGCCTGATTTGAATTATCAACTTGAGTCAGGAGATTATCGCTCTATTCAACAATTACTGAATCCCACCACAGCCATAATTTATTGGCATCTTAGCCCAGCCGCTTTACAGACATTTATTATCAAAGATCAAGCCCCATCTCCGATTTTACTGTTTACACCCATTCAAGATATAGAAGGAATTCCCGAAGCAATAAAACGCTTAATTGAATTTGAACATTGGTTAGCAGATTGGCAAGAATCATCAACACTATCAAAACTATTGCAGTTGCAAAATATCTTGAATATTTCCACAATTACTCAAGAATTGGAAGGGATAGATACAATAATTTTAGTTCCCCATCGGGACTTGTACAAATTACCTTTGCACAGTTTATTTAATCTGTCTTTTGCTTCAGTATCTTCTGTAAATGTGGCAAATTACAATATTACCTATTTGCCTAGTTTAGCTATGGGAATTTATTTACAATCTCAATCATTCTCCAATGGGCATCAACATCATGGTCTTCCGGCTTATCCCTTACTCAAATCTGATAAATTAGCATCAGAAATTATCAGCGAAACCTTGGCTATTTCTCAGGATTTTCTCAGTTATTAATTGTCAACTGTCAATGATCAATTGTTTAAGAAGCCATTGCACAGCACTTTCCACATCTGCAACTTGTTCTCCTGGGGGTACAGGTGGACGATTTACCATCACCACCTTTATCCCTAGTTTCCTAGCGGCGATAATTTTGGGATAGGTGGCACTACCACCGCTATTTTTGCTGACAATGGTATCTATATTGTATTTGAGGAGAATTTCTTGTTCGTTTTCTAAACTAAAGGGACCGCGATCGCATAAAATCAATCCAGGTGGAACGACAACATCAGCATTTGGTGGATCAATCATCCGCATTAAAAACCAAATTTCCTGTAAATGTGCAAAAGTCGCAATTTCTTGTCTACCAATTGTTAAAAATACTCGGTTAGCTTGATTTGCTAAAACAGCAGCAGCAGCCAAATTATTTTCTACTTCTAACCAATAATCATCCTTGAGTTTTTCCCAAGCTGGACGAATTACCATTAATCGGGGAATACCGACTTCCTGAGTCGCTGCGGCTGCATTTTCCGAAATCTGATTAGCAAAAGGATGAGTAGCATCAATTAATATATCAATTTGCATTTCTCGCAGATAAGTCACCAATCCGGCTACACCACCAAAACCGCCTATTCGCACATTACCAACAGGAGTAGCAGGTTCACGGGTACGACCGGCTAGAGAGGAGATAGCCTCAATACCAGGAATATTTGCTACCTTAGCAGCTAATTCTACCGCATCACCAATTCCACCGATAATTAAAACCCGCAACATATCAATTTAAAACAAATGGGATTGAAGCCAGCAGTTTAAGTTTAACTAATACTAACCAGTTTCTCTGTGTTCATTGACTAGATTCTAAAGTTTTAACTTGATTTTGGAGTTTTTCTAAAGTTTGTAAATGGGATTGGTGCAATGAATTACTTAGCCAAATCAAACTCCCACTAAATAAAGTTACTGTAATAACTAAAATACCTGTTAACAATTTCACCTGTAAATGCAGAAGTTTTATCTGATTAATTTGATTTTCCTCTGGAAGCTGAGAAATACTAACTAAACTGAGATTTTCATTTTCTGTCATCACCTCTAATCTCGTTTCTTTTTCTCTAGGAAATGTAACCTTACCTTGCAGCCATCCAGTAATCAAATCAGGGCAATTTTTCTTAAACCATTGCCAAGCCAGTATTTTAAATGCAGGTTTAGATATTTTAGTCATAAATTTTAGAGTTTTATTGAGAGTTCCAAACTTAAATTTTTGATTTACTAAATTAGTTGAACCAACATCATAGAGACAATCCATGATGGATTTAATTGTAATTTCTTCCTGATAAATCAAAGTTCTTACTAATAACCTAAGTTCATTAATTAGTTGTTCCTCTTTCTCTTTCTCTTTCTCTTGAGACTGTTGTGTTAAATGATTTGATATTTTTATTGATTTAGACATATTTCAATAATAAGTTTTGAAGTTTTCCACGTTTTCCTCATACCAAGTCACGTTAATTCAGGAAATGAGATAGGACTGACAAAACGACCTACTTATCTACCCTGATTTCCTGTTCCTCATTCCCTCCCTTAAAAGCTAGTACCGCAAGGCGAAAGTCAAAAGTCAAGCCTAAGACGGTATAGACTTTTGGGCGATTTAGAATGGACGTTTGACGTAGCTCAGTTGAGCCGTTGGTTTATTTACGCCCTTGTCTACTAGTTAATATCCTGGCAAATCTAAGGCAATTAATAACGCTTGCTCCAAATGTGCCATGACAACTTCAGAAAGTATTCCTCTTAAACGCAAAAAGCGGGTTTTAGATAACACCCGTACCTGATCTGCCATGGCGATTGAGTCTTTCTTGAGTCCGCCATCTGGTGATAAAATTAAAACTTGAGTAGGGTAAACTCGCTTTCCGTCTTGATAGGTGGTACAGGGTACTGCTAAAACGACTGGGCTGGATAGATTAATTACATCGCGACTAACGATAATCACCGGGCGAGTTCCTCCCTGCTCCGAGCCTTCAGTCATTTCTAGACGCGCATCATAAACCTCACCCCTTCTCATCTTGGCGATTCCCCTAACTGCAACGCCTCCCACTGCGCGGTAGCAAATTCTACCTCTAGTTTTAAGACCTCTGCTTGATAATCTGGATCATTAGCCATTTCTGCCAATGCGGCATCAATTTCGGATCGCTTTTGTAAGGCTAGTTCCCTTCGTAAAGCCTGAGCGACAAAATCATTCCGACTTTTAGCTTTCCCTTCCATAACTGCTTTATCTGTAGCTTCTAGCAGTTCCCTGGGAATGGTTAATGTCGTGCGAACGGTTTCTGTTTTCATAGAGCGTTCATTATTTGATGACTGAAGTGATGTCTTATATCATATCGTTTTACGCATCAATTTAGTAAATTTAAGTTGGTCATTAGTCATTGGTCAGTAGGGGCCAAGCATTAGGAAGATAAATTATCGGTCATTGCCATGTTAGTAGGGGCGAAGCATTTGGAAGATAAATTATCGGTCATTGCCAAAAATAGTTCTCCAAATGCTTCGCCCGTACAGTTGTCAGTTGTAAAACTCTTGGTTATTTTTTGATTTACTTTTCAATTTAGCACCTAAAATACCCCAAATTGTGGCAATCTGAGAAGTATAACCGCTGGCAATCTGATATTTTAGCTACAGAAAATCTACCTATTTAGATTATGCAAACTCTGCCGACTTTGGAAATTACCAACACTACATCTAGTCAACCAACCTTTGATACCACCATCAAACGCCGCAAAACCCGCGCTGTACAAGTGGGAGATGTCACCGTTGGAGGAGGATATCCAGTGGTGGTACAGTCAATGATTAATGAAGATACTCTGGATATTGATGGTTCTGTCGCTGGCATTCGTCGTCTCCATGAAATAGGCTGCGAAATTGTCCGCGTCACTGTTCCTAGTATTGGACACGCTAAAGCACTGGCGGAAATTAAACAAAAATTAATTCAAACTTACCGTGATGTGCCAATTGTAGCCGACGTACATCACAATGGCATGAAAATCGCCTTGGAAGTTGCCAAACATATCGAAAAAGTGCGAATTAATCCAGGTTTGTATATATTTGAGAAAGCAAATACCAGCCGCACCGAATATACAAAAACTGAATTTGACGAAATTGGCGAAAAAATCCGCGAAACCTTAGCACCGCTGGTAATTTCCTTGCGTGATCAAGGTAAAGCTATGCGAATTGGCGTAAATCATGGTTCTTTGGCGGAAAGAATGCTATTTACCTATGGTGACACCCCGGAAGGGATGGTGGAATCTGCCTTAGAATTTATTCGCATTTGTGAATCTTTGGATTTTCATAATGTCGTAATTTCCATGAAAGCCTCACGAGTTCCTGTCATGGTGGCTGCATATCGGCTCATGGCTAAACGCATGGATGATTTAGGCATGGATTATCCTCTTCACCTGGGCGTGACAGAAGCAGGTGACGGGGAATATGGCAGAATTAAATCTACTGCGGGTATTGCCACATTATTGGCTGACGGTATTGGTGACACAATCCGCGTCTCTTTGACAGAAGCACCAGAAAAGGAAATTCCGGTTTGTTACAGCATTCTGCAAGCTTTGGGTTTGCGGAAAACAATGGTTGAATATGTGGCTTGTCCTTCTTGCGGACGGACTTTATTTAACCTAGAGGAAGTGCTGCACGTAGTCCGGGAAGCTACTAAACATTTAACAGGTCTGGATATTGCTGTGATGGGTTGTATTGTGAATGGACCTGGAGAAATGGCCGATGCTGACTATGGATATGTTGGTAAAAACCCTGGTTATATTTCTTTATATCGTGGTCGGGATGAAATTAAAAAAGTTCCAGAAGCCCAAGGTGTAGAGGAATTGATTAATCTGATTAAAGCCGACGGACGTTGGGTAGATCCTTAATTAATAAAATTTTTACTTCTGTCTCTCCGGTGAATTACTTAATTTTTTATCTGACCGCGAATAACCCAAAGATAGAAAATTAGTAATTTTGCAGGAGGCAGAAGGTTTATCGCAGATGAAGATCTAACCTCAACGGAACGCCAGCAATCTTGAGATCAGGGATTCTAAAATTTTTTCAAAAAACCCCTTGCTATTTTCTTTAGTCTTGTGATATATTAAGAAGAGTGACTTGATAAATTTTAGATGGACAATTTTGGAATCATCCCCACTCCAAAAGTCTAAAATCTCAAGTTCACATTTACGGGACGTAGCGCAGCTTGGTAGCGCGCCACTTTGGGGTAGTGGAGGTCTAGGGTTCAAATCCCTACGTTCCGATTTATGCAAACTTTAATCATGGCACATTCTTCTCCTTCAAGTAAATGTTTGTGTGGAATACTGCTTTTGATGGTTGTATGTCTCTCCAAATCTGGGGATATTTTAAGTACAGGCTATTTCATGCAAGCTATTACAAATTTAAATTGATTGCTATATATGTCTGATTACAACTGGAAATTTGTAAGACTAATTTTGTCTTGGCAAGGTGTATTTACTATAATTATTGCTAGTTGCTTATTAATTCTCAACTTAGTTACCGCACCAGCTATTGCTCAAAAGGGACAGGATTGTCGGGTATCATCAAAAGCAACTCAAGAAAAAGAAAAATTACGTTTATTAGCTTTTAAAGGCAATAAAGAGGCAGAAAGTCGCTATCAGAAATTACTCAAACAGCATACACAAGAATTAAAAACCTGTCGTAGTCAGACTTGGCCACAAACTCAAGCTATTTGGTTGCGCTTGTATCCCTGCGATATCCAGCCGGGAGTAGTTGATCAAATTATGGACCGCATTGTCAACCAAGGCTATAACCAAGTTTATTTAGAAGTATTTTATGATGGCCGGGTACTATTACCAGCCGCAGCTAACCCAACTGTTTGGCCTGCTGTGGTTCGCATTCTTGGTGCAGAAAAATTTGATTTATTGGCATTAGCAATTAAAAAAGGGCAACAACGCGGGTTGAAAGTTTATGCTTGGATGTTTACGAATAACTTTGGTTATACTTATGCTCAACGGGCAGATAGACAAAATGCGATCGCTCGTAATGGCAAAAATCAAACCAGCTTATCCGTAGTAGAAGATAGTTCTCAAGTCTTCATTGATCCTTACAACACTCAGGCTAAAAATGATTACTACCGCATGATACAACAGGTTATACGCCGTCGTCCAGATGGTATTCTCTTCGATTATGTTCGCTATCCTCGTCAAATTGGTAATGATTCTATTGCTACCAAAGTTCATGATTTATGGCTATTTACCCCTGCTACCCAAGAAGTCTTATTTCGTCGCGCCAAAAATTCCAAAGGATTAGAATTAATTCGCCGTTTTCTCACCAGAGGATATGTGAGTGCTGGTGATATAACAGAAATTGATAAACGCTATCCTCAAGAAGATGAACCCATGTGGGAAGGGCGTATTCCTCCAAAAAAACAGAAATCTTTGCCTTCCCCAGCGGAAAAACAGCGGGTTTTGCAATTGGATTTATGGTTATTCACTGTTGCTCATGCTATGCAAGGTATCTTAGATTTTGTGGCTTTAGCAAGTTACCCAGCCAAACAAAAAGGTATTCCCGCTGGAGTGGTATTTTTTCCCGAAGGTAATCAAGCGTTAGGACAAGGGTATGATTCCCGTTTGCAACCTTGGGATAGGTTTTCTAGTAACTTACAATGGCATCCCATGTCTTATGCAAATTGCGGTAATGTTGATTGTATTGTGGCACAAGTTCGACAGGTTTTGAAGATGGCACAACCAGGGACAAAAGTGATTCCGGCTTTAGCTGGTAAGTGGGGAGAATCAATTAGTAATCGTCCATCTTTGGAAGTGCAAATGCAAGCTCTCCGGCAATTATCTCCTCAAATTAAGGGTGTTAGTCATTTTGCTTATTCTTGGCAATATCCTCAAGATGATAATGAACGCAAATCTTGTAATGTTCGCTAAATCGTTATAATTCAGTAGGGGCGGGGTTTCCCTACCCAAAATTCAAGAGTTAATGAACCACGAAGGGACGAAGGACACGAAGGAAGAAGGAAGAAGAAGAAAGAAGGAGTAAAATTGGGAAATGTCTACTCTCCTTTTAAGTTTAATTTAGATTTCTAATTCTCCAGTTTTGTTGTATTTTTGCAATATTCCCATGACAACTGCTGGTATTTCTAAATGGGGAAGAATTCCAGTGTCGGGTATTTCATGAAAGCCTTTAATTGCACCAGGATTTAAACTTGCTAATCGTCGTCCTAATTGCATATTTGTAAATTGGGCTTTTTCTCCCCACAACATGACAGTTGGAACTTGAAGTTGCTGAATATATAAACTCAAATCAAAATAAAGATTTCCGCGTAAGAAGGACAAAGCCGCAAACTTGGCTTGATATTGTTGTGCAGAACTTAAATAAGCTGATACCATTTCTTGGGTAACTCTTTCTGGTTTAGCAAACAGAAAACTTTGCAAAAAGTTCCTAACTGCAATTTCATTTTCTGCACCTAAAGCATAAATTAAATTATCTACCAACGGTGTATTAATTAAAGAAAGTGGTAATCTCCTTCCTGCACCTTCTCCAAAATCGTTAAAACCGGAAGGACAAGCTAAAAACAAAGCTTTAAATAAGTCTGGATAAGTAACAGCAAGACGAATAGTTAAAGCCGCTGTTAAAGAAGATGCTACTACAGTTACAGGTTGATTACAGGTTTGAGTAATAAATTCAAGAATCGTCGTTAAATAATCTTGAATTTGATAATCTCGCACGGGGTGAGCAGATTTTCCCCACCCAATTAAATCTGGGGCTAAAATTCGATATGTTGACGCATAAGCCGGGTAGATTTTCGACCATTCATAAGCAGATGCACCACCACCAAAGTTATGTAAAAATAATAATGGTGGTAAATCTTGATCTTTGCTATTTTCCCAAGGGGCGCTAATTTGGGTATAGTAAACCATTACCCCTAAAGATGTATGAATGAATTTACTACCAAACCCAGGAGGTTGAAATTGCAGCATAATTATGAAAGTGAATCTTTGGTAATTTGTACAAGTTGATTTATATTATCACTATTAATATTATAGGCAGCCCCAAACCCAATGACAAAACGTCCGGTATTCGGTGTAAGTTGCAAAATCCGAAAATCGGGTAAACTGCGTAATGTCGTAATCAATTCTCCAAAACGAATTTCAAATTTATCAACAACTTCCTGCCATTTTTCAGTTTCTCTAACTATCAAATTTGCTGTACAATCGAAATTTAACCGCCGACGGGCAAAAATCTGTTGAGTTTTAACTTCGTCGTCAATAAATAAAACATTCACAAAAGGATGATTATGAATATTTTGGGTGTGTGTAGCTAGTCCACTCACATAAATATAGATATTTTTATTATCGTCCATAATAAAAGGAGCATAACTAGCATGAGGGATTCCTTGTTTATTTACTGTACTAATGATAATGCTAGTAAATTCTGTGGGAAATTTCTCATATTCAGCTTGGGCTTTAGCAAATTGATTCATCGCAATTATCCTAATTTATAAAAATTATAATACCATTTTTAAGAACAATAAAAATTCCTCCTTAACCTCTTCTCTCTGTGTCCTCTGTGCCTCTGTGGTTAGATAAATTACCTTTAAACCGCAGACGAGATATTTCTGAAGTTACATCAAAAAGGCTGTATAGCAATACTATTTGAGTTTAAAGAATATTCTTTTTAACCAACCACAGAGGCACAGAGAGCGCAGAGAAAGAGGAAAATGAGATATTATATCCAGGAGTTGATATTTTATCTACTATATACTCGAAAGTTGATACAATAAGACTAAAATAACATGATTAAATCGTAACTATGAATAATAACAATCGTTCTCGATGGGATTTATGCAGGTTTATTAAAACCCTAACTTACTTTGAAGTATTTCCGGTTCTGAACTGGATACAAAAACTCTTTCAAGGTAGTCCAAAAGATCATCAAGATATATCAAAAGCAGGAGGAAATATGGCTGTAATTCTGGTAGCTGGGGCGACGGGTGGTGTGGGTAAACGAGTTGTCAAAAAATTGACAGCACAAGGCTATAATGTCCGTTGTTTAGTTCGAGATATTGCAAAAGCGCGGACAATTCTGGGTGATGATATTGATTTGGTAGTTGGGGATATTACGAAATCAGAGACTTTGACGAATTTAGTTATGGCTAATATTCAAGCTGTAATTTGTTGTACGTCGGTGCGTGTTCAACCTGTGGAGGGAGATACACCAGATAGGGCAAAATATAATCAAGGGGTGAAATTTTATCTCCCGGAAATTGTCGGAGATACACCAGAAAATGTTGAATATCAAGGTGTGAAAAATTTAGTTGCAGCCGCTGCAAAGTATCTAGTTTCTGTGGGTGAAAAACCGATATTTGATTTTACTAAACCATCAGATGAAATCAAAAATATCTGGGGGGCTTTAGATGATGTGGTTATGGGTGGTGTCAGTTCCAGTAGTTTTCAAATTAGGGAAAATACAGCAGTATTCACAGGTAATGTTTCAACTGCTAATTCTGGGGGTTTTGCTTCAGTAAGAACTAAGAATTTTTCACCATTAGTTGATTTATCTGGTTATCAAGGTGTGAAATTGCGAGTAAAAGGTGACGGTCAACGTTATAAAATATTTATCCGCACAGAGTCAACTTGGGACGGTGTTGGTTATAGTTATTCTTTTGATACTGTTGCTAATAATTGGCTAGATATTCAGATTCCTTTTACAGATTTAGTTCCGGTATTTCGTGCCAAAATTGTTAAAGATTGTCCACCAATGGACGTTAGTAAAGTTTGTTCTTTGCAATTAATGTTGAGTAAGTTTGAATATGATGGTGCTTTAAATCCTGCTTTTAATCCGGGGATTTTTGCGCTGGAAGTTTCCTCAATTCAAGCCTATGGTGGGGAAACTTTACCTCAATTTGTATTAATCAGTTCTGCTGGGGTAACTCGTCCCGGAAGACCAGGAATTAATTTAGATGAAGAACCACCAGCAGTGAGATTAAATGACCAATTGGGAGGAATTTTAACTTGGAAATTGCGAGGAGAAGAAAGTGTCAAAGCTAGTGGGATTCCTTATACAATTATTCGACCTTGTGCTTTGACAGAATCAGCAGGGGGGAAGGAATTAATCTTTGAACAAGGTGATAATATTAGAGGAAAAATTAGCCGTGATGATGTTGCGGAAATTTGTGTACAAGCAATTAAAGAACCAAAAGCCAGTAATCTCACTTTTGAGGTTAAGGAAAGTGAAGTAATTGCTAATGATTTAGATTGGAAACGGCTATTTTATTCTTTGCAAGTTGATAAATAGAACTTTAAGTAATTAGTGAATTTGTTGGGTTTCCTTTGTCAACCCAACCTACAACTACAATTAGAGTTAATCAACTGGAGAAACTTAATGTCAAGTAAAGATAAATCTGTTACGTATGACGGTGGTTGTCATTGTGGTACGGTGCGGTTTCGGGTAGTAGTTAATAATCACAAAGTTGATGATTGTAATTGTTCAATTTGTGCTAAAAAAGGATTTTTGCATTTGATTGTTCCCCAAGAAAAGTTTACTTTGCTACAAGGGGAAGATGTCTTAAAAACTTATAAATTTAATACGGAAGTAGCACAACATAAGTTTTGCAGTATTTGTGGGATTCATTCCTTTTATATTCCCCGTAGTCACCCTGATTGTATTGATGTTAATGTGCGGTGTTTAGACGGAAATATAATTGGCAATTTTGAAATTGTGCCTTTTGATGGTGTAAATTGGGAAGAAAATATTGATAAGTTACAAAGAGGTTAAATGATAACTATGATGGAAACTCAAGCACAGCAAACAGAACAAGGAAATTATTCTTCACCACAAGATAGTTTATCTTTTTCCGGTGAAGACAATCGCAGTTTACCAAAATTACCTGCTGCTAAAGAATCTGAATCCCAATGGCAGCAAATTAGTAGACAAATTCTTGAATTCTTAAATCAACTGCCAGAGTATTTAGGCAGTATTTTTAACAACAATAAACAGGGTTTAATCACCCTAGTTTTAATTTTATCAGCTTTGGTCACAGTTAAGGTAGCGATCGCATTACTAGACGCTGTGAATGGTGTACCTTTGCTACAACCGATTTTCGAGTTAATTGGCGTATTTTACTTTATCTGGTTTGCTTTCCGTTATCTCCTCAAATTTGAGTCTCGGCAAGAATTATCCCAGAAATTTAACTCTTTTAAACAACAATCTTTAGGATAAAGATTTTTTATCAAGCTAATAAAATGTAGGTTAGTTCTAGACTAGCTTACATTTTTTTATTTTGGATTTGAGTATATCAAATATATCTATAGATAGAGAATTTTAATCAAAGTATTTTTATTAATTATATCCTAAGATAGTGTATTTATCTGCTAGAAAATTCTAAGCTAGTCCTGGTAATCCTAGAAAAGTACAAGGGGTTAATTGTATGAATGAGAAGATTACCGCAGATACTTATGATAGAGGCATAATTCCCGCTGAGACAGCAGCCCGAATCAAACGAGAAGGAGTAAATTATAAACACTTGCCGACTGAAGAGGATCTTGCCAGTGCTGCCACTGATGACCAAACTGATATTTACAGTATTCGGACAACGGACGGTTATACTGTGGATAAAGAGGGGTTATTGAATAATTATCCAGTTGAACCGGAAATGTATTATGAAGTTCCTGGTGATGCGCGGGAAATAGCAGAACAAGAAAAAGCTGAACGAATACAGGAATTGCGAGAAGTAAATGCAGATAAAACAGGTTTATTAACAGAGGATTTTGATAAAAGAGGTAAAGGACCAGGAATGATCTAATTTACCATTTCTTTGATTTTCTCCCGAAATCCTAAAGCCGCATCTAAAGGGTCATCTGCTACTACATATTGCGCCAAAATTGACAAATCTAAGTTTGGCAATAATTCACTTGTTGCCACCAATTCATAACTTTCACCGCGCAGATGATAAACGGCAAATTGATTGTTTTGAAAAAACCAAACTTCTGCTACACCTAATCTTTTGTAAACTTCTAATTTATCAATTCCCCCACTGGTGACTACGACTTCAATGGCAAGATCAGGAACTTCTTTTTCTATGCCTAGACAGTAGGATTCATCTGGTTCTACTCCTCCTCTTTTCGCTTGTTTACGGAAGGTGGTAGAACCAAGGGGAAAATAGCGAATGCGTTTTTCTTGAAAGTAAATTTCCAGCAAAGATCCAATAATTGTTTTGCGAATTTCATGACGGCGACTTGGTGACATTAATTCTATGACTCCATCTAAATATGTAACTCTATATTGTAAACTGTCACCTAAATCATTGAGTAAAGCTTCATAATTTTTCCAATTAACACCACTGATAGTTTGCCGTTCTTCTGGATCTTCGGCTTGTAATAGTTCAGATAATTCTGGAAGTAAAAGCATATAATTTCCTTAAAACCGAATTATTGCTAACTTGATTATATTCTAATTTCCAGATTTCCAGATCCCCGACTTCTTTGAGAAGTCGGGGATATATTTCAAAAATTGTAAATAAATGTAAAGCTACTAGCAAATGAAATCTTCACAGAATTAGGTTAATCTAATCCGGTACGTCACTCCCTGCGGTAGTCTAGATAAATGTTAATTTATCGCCTGGTTTGACAAATAGTTTTATGACTTCAGTTTCCAGTCCTGCACGCGTTATTCGTATTGGTTCACGTAAAAGCCAACTAGCTCTAGTTCAAACATACTGGGTACAAGCGGAACTCCAGAAAAGCTTTCCCCACATTACTTTTGAAGTCCATACCATGTCTACCCAAGGGGACAAAATCCTGGATGTGGCATTGGCTAAAATTGGCGATAAAGGACTATTTACCAAGGAACTGGAATTGGGCATGATCAATAAAGAGATTGATTTTGCTGTGCATTCTCTCAAGGATCTTCCCACCAATCTACCAGAAGGGTTGACACTGGCAGCGATTACAGAACGGGAAAACCCCGCAGACGCGGTGGTATTGCATGAAAAGCATAAAGGTCTGCAAATCGAGACTTTACCCGCAAATGCGGTAATTGGGACTTCTTCCCTGCGACGTTTGGCACAGTTACGCCATAAGTTCCCTGATTTTACCTTCAAAGATGTGCGGGGAAACTTGATCACACGCATGGCAAAACTGGATGCTGGTGAGTATGATGCTTTAATTTTAGCAGTAGCTGGTTTAGAAAGATTGGAAATGAGCGATCGCATCCATCAAGTTCTGACTCCTGAAATCTCCCTCCATGCCGTTGGACAAGGCGCTTTAGGAATAGAATGCCGAGCCGATGATACGGAGGTAATTAGCTTACTGAAAGCGATTGAACACCCGCAAACACGCGATCGCTGTTTAGCAGAAAGATCATTTTTACGAGTTTTAGAAGGCGGTTGTCAAGTTCCCATTGGTGTAAATACGGTAATTAGTGGTGACGAATTAACTCTAAAAGGTCTGGTTGCCAGCGTTGATGGTCAACAAATAGTTAAAGATACCGTCACCGGTACGGCTGCTGATGCTGAAAAATTAGGCGCACAACTAGCCAGTATTTTACGAGAACAAGGCGCTACAGAAATCCTAGAAAAAATCTTCACCGAAGTTCAACGAGGATCATAGATTGACAGCCATTTTCAGGTAAATGAACCACATTTAATTTCGAGGCTTTGGGCTAAATATGTGGAAACTACTTTAATCACGTAATTACCAATTACCAATTACCAATTACCAATTACCATGAAAATTTTATTTGTAGCAGCGGAAGCTGCTCCCATTGCCAAAGTTGGCGGTATGGGGGATGTTGTCGGTGCATTACCCAAGGTCTTGAGAGCAATGGGTCATGATGTGCGGATTTTCATGCCTTACTATGGCTTTGTACCCGACAAAATGCCAGTTCCCAAAGAACCCATTTGGAAGGGAGCAGCCATGTTCCAGGAGTTTGCAGTTTACGAAAGTGTACTGCCTGGAACTGATGTTCCTTTGTATTTATTTCAACATTCATCTTTTTCACCTCGGCGGGTTTACGGTGGAGAAGATGAAGATTGGAGATTTACTTTATTTTCCAATGGGGCGGCGGAATTTTGCTGGAATTACTGGAAACCGGAAATTGTCCATTGTCATGATTGGCACACAGGAATGTTACCTGTGTGGTTGAATCAATCTCCAGATATTACCAGTGTATTCACCATTCACAACCTCGCTTATCAGGGTCCTTGGCGGTGGTATTTAGAGGAAATTACTTGGTGTCCCTGGTATATGCAAGGACACAATACCATGGCAGCCGCAGTCCAGTTTGCCAATAAGGTAAATACAGTTTCTCCTACCTATGCGGAGCAAATCAAAACACCTGCCTATGGTGAACAAATAGAAGGGTTATTATCTTTTATTGGGGGCAAATTATCAGGAATAATCAACGGCATAGATACGGAAATTTATGATCCTAGTAATGATAAATATATCACCCAAACCTTTACGATAGATACCCTTGATCAACGCAAAGCTAATAAAATAGCCCTGCAAGAAGAAGTGGGTTTAGAAGTTAATTCTAATGCCTTTCTCATCGGCATGGTGACAAGGTTGGTAGAGCAGAAAGGGATGGATTTAGTATTACAAATCCTTGACCGTTTCCTGGCTTATACAGATGCTCAGTTTGTCTTGTTGGGAACAGGCGATCGCTATTATGAAACCCAAATGTGGCAACTCGCATCCCGCTATCCCGGACGCATGGCCACTTACCTTCTGTATAATGATGCCCTTTCTCGCCGTATTTACGCTGGTACAGATGCCTTCTTAATGCCTAGCCGCTTTGAACCCTGCGGAATCAGCCAAATGATGGCTTTGCGTTACGGTTCTGTTCCCATTGTTCGTCGTACAGGAGGATTAGTTGATACCGTCAGCCACTTTGATCCTGTCAATGAAGCGGGTACAGGGTATTGTTTTGACCGCTATGAACCCTTAGACCTTTTCACCTGCATGATTCGCGCTTGGGAGGGTTTCCGTTTCAAACCTCAATGGCAAGAATTACAAAAACGGGGGATGAGTGAAAACTTCAGTTGGTATGAATCCGCTAAGGAGTACGATAAACTTTATCGTTCTATCTATGGTTTACCAGATCCAGAACCGGAAGCAATACTAGAAGTAATACCAGAACCAAAACCAGAACCAAAACCAACACTAGAACTAAAACCAAAACCAAAATTAGTTTAAGGTGTTGTAGGAAGTTGGAATTTTAGACAATATTGATGGGGTATTTATCTGGAATGCCCCTTTTTAATACACGATAGTATAGAATTAAGAAAAGATGGATTGGTTAGAGTTAATCGCCACAAAAGGTATTACTCAGAGTATTAATGCTTCTAGCGAGTTAGATATTTGTCTCATTAAATTGAAAATCAGCTTTCTCTCTAGCCAATATTGCATTTGTTAGTTTTGGGAAATATTAGATTCCCTTGCGTCAACCCAAGCTACCACTACTATCAAGCTTAATAATGTCTATGAACATGAGAGTGAATTATTATGCGAATTAAGCAAATTTCGGTTAGCGGCTTATTTGGAATTTTTGATCATGTAATTCCGTTAAATATGGATGAGAGAATCACCCTCATTCATGGACCTAACGGTTTTGGAAAAACAGCAATGTTGAGAATATTAAATGGATTTTTTAACTCCAAATACTCGGAGTTAGAGACTATTCCCTTTAGTAAATTTTGCGTTGATTTTGATGATGGTAGTAATTTTGAAATTATAAAGAATTATGATGATACGGAAAACATAGAGAATAATGTCAGTTTCAATTTTTATCAGCCAAGTATAGCAGCTAAAAAATGGCTTCACACTCCTATTAATACTAAAGAAAATTCTTCTGTAAATCCAGAATTACTACATCATTATGCTATGATATTGTTTAACCCTCTATTTAAATCAAAAGAAGAACCTGAATGGTTAAAAGAATTAAAAAATAATATTCATCTTCGCCTGATAGAATCGCAACGGTTATTAAATGTATTTCCTAATCATCGTTCTCAATTAAGTGATAATAGAAGACCTTCAATATTATCAACTGGACTTCTATATAGTCCTGAACTTACAAGAGAGATGAGCGGGATAGAAGATAAGTTTGATGACAGAACACCTTCAATATTATCAACTGTTTCTGCATATTCTTATGAACTTGCCAAGCTAATGCAAGATAAGTTTAAGGAATATGGAACAATATCTCAATCTCTTGATAGAAGTTTTCCCATGAGGGTAGTAAAACAACAGTCATCACCAGATATAACAGATGAACAACTGCGTAATCAACTCAACGAACTTGAAGAAACTCGTTCTCGTCTTATAGAAGTAGGTCTTTTAGATCCAGATGAAAATTCAGAGTTTCAAATTCAGCCTCAAGATATAGATGAAAGTACAAAAAATGCTTTATCGGTATATGTTGAAGATGTAGAAAAAAAACTCAATGTTTTTACTGAAATAGCGACAAAGATTAATTTACTGAAGAGAATTATCAATAATAAATTTTCCTATAAAGAGATAAACTTTAGCAAAGAAAAGGGATTCATTTTTACAACTCTTTATAATTCATCCTTATCTGATTCAAAAATTCTATCACCAACTGATTTATCATCGGGTGAACAACATGAATTAGTGCTTTTGTATGAACTACTATTCAAAATTGAACCTAATTCCTTAGTTTTGATTGATGAACCTGAATTATCTCTTCATGTAGGTTGGCAAGTGCAGTTTTTAAAGGATTTGCAAGAGATTACAAAGCTTGCTGATTTAGATATTCTCATAGCTACTCATTCACCAGATATTATACAAGATCGCTGGGATTTAACGGTTGAATTGAAAGGTCCAGCAAAATGAGAGAATTTTTAACCGTTGACCGTGTTGCTAACCAAATAAGATTACGACGTAGCACTTATTCAGGAACTTTCTTATTAGTTGAAGGAAGTTCTGATAAAACTTTCTATGAGCGATTTGTTGATAAATTAGGTTGTGAATTAGTCATTACTGCGGGGAAACCTTCTAGTAAACAGCGTGCTATTGCCATTTTAGAAATTTTAGAAAAATCAAATTTTCGGGGAGTTTTAGCAATTGTTGATGCAGATTTTGATCGTCTGCAAAATACATCAGTCACAAGTCCTAATCTACTCCGCACCGATACTCATGATCTGGAAACTATGTTAATACAATCACCTGCTTTAGAAAAAGTAATTAGTGAATTTGGTTCTGAAGAAAAAATTACCCAGTTGAATCGAGATATTAGAGAAGTATTAATTTCAGTTGGTATTGCAATTGGTCATTTACGTTATATTTCTCAATCTGATGGATTGAATTTGACATTTGAAGGTATAACTTTTAGTAAATTTATTGATGAAAAAAATTGGCAATTTAATGACGTAAAACTCATTCAAGAAATCAAGAATAAATCTCAAGCTTTTTATTTGAAAGATGAAGATTTAGAAAAACGGTTATTTACCGAAAAAAGCAATAATCAAGATCCTTGGCAAGTCTGCTGTGGTCATGATTTAGTAGAAATCCTATCACTTGGTTTACGCAAAGCTATTGGAACTAATAAAACGGCTGATGTTGAACCAAATAGTCTTGAGCGTAATTTACGACTTGCTTATGAAGTAGCTTATTTTTACAAAACTCAGCTTTATTTAGAAATTCGCAAATGGGAAACCAATAATCAACCATTTCATGTTTTACAGATTATTGAATAAATCTGGGATATCAACCTTTTCTATTTTCATCAATCAAATCGGATTACTATAGTTATACCTGAATAATAAAGTTATCATCAAACCCATACGCAAAGAAACATTTAACTCCTATATGCAAATCAATTTTCAAACCTTTACCGTCAACAAACGATTTCCCCTCACAATTAGTCGCGGCACAACAGCACAAACAACAAATATCTGGTTACAAATTACCGCAGAAGGAATTGCAGGTTGGGGAGAAGCATCACCTTTTGGTGTAGGCAACCACAGGCAATCTACCGAGATAATCCAAGAAACTTTACAGCAAATCATACCTATTATTAAATCCTTTAGCCCTTGGCAACGGCAAGAAATTGAGGCACTATTAGAACAAATGCAAATTCCTTCCGCAGTCAAAGCGGCTGTGGATATGGCATTACATGATTGGTTGGGTAAGCGCGTGAATTTGCCATTGTGGCAACTGTGGGGGTTGGATAAAAATGTTATAGTGCCAACATCGGTAACAATTGGCATTAATTCCCCAGCAGGTGCAAGGGCAAGGACGCGAGATTGGTTACAATTTATGGACGTGCAGTTATTCAAGGTAAAATTAGGTTCAACCGAGGGAATAGAAGCAGATCAAAAAATGTTGTTAGCGGTACGGGAAGAAGCAGCCGGAAAAGATGTGTTTGTTGATGCTAACGGAGGTTGGAGTTTAACTGATGCCATAAATATGTGTAATTGGTTAGCTGACTTGGGAATCAAGTATGTAGAACAGCCTTTAGCAAGAGGTGAAGAAGCAAATTTAGCCCAATTAAAAAAACATTCTCCATTACCAATTTTTGTAGATGAAAGTTGCTTTACCAGTGCGGATATTCCCCAATTAGCTAATTATGTAGATGGCATTAATATCAAATTAATGAAATCTGGGGGAATCACCGAAGCCATGCGAATGGTGCATACAGCCAAAGCCCACAATTTACAAATCATGTTTGGCTGTTATTCTGATAGTTGTCTTGCTAATACCGCCGCATTACAACTTGCACCACTGGCTGATTATTTGGATTTAGATAGTCACTTAAATTTAATTAATGATCCTTTTAGTGGTGCTGTGGTAGAAAATGGGCGAGTTTTGCCGAATAATTTACCTGGTTTGGGAGTGAAACATTGTGCGTCTGTCGCTTAATCAAAAAATAGCAATTCTTCTTCATGAGGGAATTACTGGAGTTCAAGGAAAAACTGGGTTATCAATTTTACGCTACAGCGAGTCGCCCATTGTAGCGGTGATTGACAGAGAAACTGTAGGTAAATCTTTAGTCGAGTTAACAGGTATTCAGCGAGATGTGCCAATTGTGGCATCTGTGACGGCAGCATTACAGTATAAACCGGAAGTTTTGGTAATTGGGATTGCGCCTAAAGGTGGGGCTGTTCCTGATGATTATTGGCTGGATATCAAAGATGCCCTGAAAGCGGGAATGTCTTTGGTAAATGGATTACATACACCAATGGCAAATATACCGGAATTAAATGCCCTCCTCAACCCAGGACAATTAATTTGGGATGTTCGCAAAGAACCTGCTAATTTAGACGTAGCATCGGCAATGGCGCAAAATCTGCCTTGTCGGCGGGTGTTGACGGTGGGAACGGATATGGCTATTGGCAAAATGTCAACTAGTCTGGAATTGCACCGGGTGGCTAAGTTGCGGGGTATCCGTTCTAAGTTTTTGGCCACTGGTCAAACTGGGTTAATGTTGGAGGGGGAAGGGGTGGCTTTAGACGCTGTGCGGGTAGATTTTGCGGCTGGTGCGGTGGAACAGTTGGTAATGCGTTTTGGTCAACATTACGACATTTTGCAAATTGAAGGGCAAGGTTCTCTTTTACACCCTGGTTCAACGGCTACTTTACCGCTAATTCGGGGTTCTCAGCCTACACATTTAATATTGGTGCATCAAGCGGGACAAACTCACAACCGTAATAATTCTCATATACCGATTCCAGCTTTACCGGAAGTAATTCGGATGTATGAAATTGTTGCTAGTGGTGCGGGGGCTTTTCGTCCTGTTCCTGTGGTGGGAATTGCTTTGAATACTCGGAATTTGGGGGAAGTAGAGGCAAAAAATGCGATCGCTCAAACTATAGCAGAAACTAAGTTACCTTGTACAGATCCTGTTCGGTTTGGGGCTGGGTTGCTATTGGATGCTGTTATGCAGAGTTAATTTTTTTGCACGCAGAGGCGCAGAGGCACGGAGAGTAGGAGTTTTATTGCTGGTGGAGCTAATTTAAAATTCGTCAATTTAAACGAGATAAACTTTGCCTCTACATCCTCAATTCTGTTGTATCTGAACCAAGGCTATGTGATGAACGGAATAAATGATTATGTTCAGGATGATACAAGCGTGAGCGCCCACTTACTGGTAATAGTGCAGGACTAATCACATAAAGTGTCGTTCGGCGTAATTTCTCTTCATGAGTACAATTTGCCATTTGTGCTAAATTCACAACCCGGATTTTTTCATCTGGCCAGCCTAAGCGATAGCAAATTGCTACTGGAGTATCTGGATCATAATGTTCTAACAATTTCCCTTGGGCTTCAGTGATATGAGTCACACTTAGATATAAACATAAACTGGCACGATGTGCTGCTAAAGCTGTTAACTCTTCCGTATCTGGAACATGGGTACGGCCACTAATGCGAGTCAGGATGATAGTCTGCACTAAACCAGGCACAGTTAATTCTATCTTGAGTTTAGCTGCGGCAGCTTGAAAAGCACTGATACCAGGAATGACTTCAAAAGGAATATTAGCATCGGCTAATAGCTGCATTTGTTCATGAATAGCACTATACAGACTAGGATCACCAGAGTGTAATCTTACTACAGATTTATGCGATCGCACGGCATCAATCATCAGTGGTAAAATTTCTTCTAAAGTCCGATTTGCTGTTTTGATAATTTCCGCATCTGGACGACAAATATCTAGAATTTGTTCGGGAATTAAAGAATCTGCAAATAAAATCACATCAGCCGCAGCCAACAACTTTTGCGCTCTAACCGTTAATAAATCAGGATCTCCCGGTCCAGCACCAACAATATAAACCCCAGGCTCTAAGGTATTTGGATACTTGAAAAAACTCAAATTATTAGTAGATTCACTCATTAATTTCCCCCTGCAAAACCCTGCAAAAAAACTTTTACCATTTCCCTAGTACCCTTCCGGATTCAGCCACTTTGCCTAGTAGAAATAGATGGTAGATGCACCCTGGTTAAGCCCTAGAGATTAATTACTCTGGGGCATTTTTTTCTCCATTCCCCCCAGAAACAACATCAGGTAAGGAACGCTTGAATATATATAGCCAAGCTAAACCAAATAATCCTAAAGTCATTCCCCCTAAACTTACCATCTGTGCCATCCGTAAAGGTCCTAGCATTAAGCTATCTGTGCGTAAACCTTCAATCCAAACCCGTCCCAAGCTATAAGCAACCCAGTAAACTAAAAATAACGTCCCTACTTTCAACCGGGGTTTTTTAGCTAAAGCTCGAAAAAACAAAGTTATTAACAATGCAAACACCATTAAATTCCACAACGATTCATAGAGAAAAGTGGGATGGAAATATTCAAAATTCACTAAATCCAAAGGACGACGATCTGAGGGAATATATAACTTCCAAGGTAAACTAGTTGGTCTGCCAAAAGCTTCCGAGTTGAAAAAATTTCCCCACCGACCAATTGCTTGCCCTAATATTAATGAAGGAGCAACCAAATCAGTCAATTGCCAAAAAGATACCTTATTCAGTCTAGCAAAAATTAACGCCGCGATCGCACCACCAATAATTGCCCCATGAATCGCAATACCCCCTTGCCAAATTGCAATTATCCGTTCTGGATGTTGAGAATATTCTGGCCATTGAAACAAAACATAATATAACCTAGCGGCGGGAATAGCTGCAATCACCAACCAAATTGATAAATCACTGATTAAATCGGGATTAACATGACGACGCTTGGCTAGGTATTGAGAAAGACTAACACCAATTAACACAGCAGAAGCAATCAACAACCCATACCAACGAATAACAATTGGTCCCAATTTAACCACAATCGGACCAGGGGAAGTAAATAAAAACCCCAAGGGCAAAACAGAAAAATCCACTATCATACAAAATTACCTATAGGAGTATGAAATCTATGGGGATAAAACACAATAATATAGTACGCCTTCCTGACTTCCTGACTTCCTTCTTCCTCCTTCCTTCTTCCTCCTTCCTTCTTCCTCCTTCCTTCTTCCTCCTTCCTTCACTCCTGACTCCTGACTCCTGACTCCTGACTCCTGACTCCTGACTCCTGACTCCTGACTCCTGACTCCTGACTCCTGACTCCTGACTCCTGTGTTAGATTTAATAAAGTTCTGTGGAAAATCTGTCAATATAATCACTTAAAATAACCTTGTGATTGCTATTTATCCTGGTAGTTTTGATCCCATCACCTTGGGACATTTAGACCTTATTCAGCGCAGTAGTCGCCTATTTGAACGAGTCATTGTTGCCGTCCTCCGCAATCCCCATAAAATGCCATTGTTTACAGTAGAGCAAAGATTAGAACAAATTCGTCTAGCTACAAAACATTTACCAAATGTAGGAGTAGACAGCTTTGACGGTTTGACTGTAAAATATGCTCAAATGCAACAAGCGCAAGTTTTGTTACGGGGGTTAAGAGCGGTTTCTGACTTTGAGATTGAGCTACAAATGGCTCACACTAATAAAACATTGTCTACTCAGATCGAGACAGTTTTTCTGGCAACATCAAATGAGTATAGTTTTTTAAGTAGTAGTGTGGTAAAAGAGATTGCCAGGTTTGGTGGCTCTGTTGATCATCTTGTTCCCCCACACATTGCCCTAGATATATACCAATGCTACAACCAAAAATCCCTAGCCTCGAATCCAACCATAACGGCAACAATCCTACCCCAAGAGAGTACGTGAATGGTATCCCCTCCATTGGTAATCCAGAACCAACAGCAGGGGTAGATATTCAGCAGGAACTCAACCGCTTAGAGGACATAGTTCTCTCTAGTTTGAGGATTCCCCTGACAGGACGAACTTTAATAGATGAAGATAAATTATTAGAACAACTTGATTTCATCCGTCTTTCTTTGCCAACAGTGTTTCAGGAAGCACTCGATATTTTGGCACAAAAGAATGAAATTCTTCTAGAAGCGGAAGAATATGGACAACAGGTTGTAGATGTAGCCCAAGCAAAAAGAGCGCAAATTTTGGCAGAAAGTGATATTGTCAGGCAAGCACAGCGGGAAGCTGACCAACTACGGCGACAAGTCCAGGACGATTGTGAAGCAATGATGCAAGACACTCTTGCAGAAATTGACCGCAAACGTCGCGCTTGTCAGCAAGAATTAGAAGAAATGCGCCAAACTGCAATTTCTCAAGCTGAAGAAATTGAAGATGGTGCTGATAAATACGCCGATAACGTTCTGGCTAATATTGAACAGGATATTCAAGAAATGTTAAAAATTATTACTAATGGCCGCAAACAATTAAATTCTGCTAATGTCCCCAAGAATGGAGATCATCCCCAACAACGCCCCCATAATTCCAAAAAAAGATAGTATCACCTCGTTCCCAGTCTCTGACTGGGAATGCTATTACAGAGGCTCTGCCTCTTAATCATTATTCTCATCTAGAATATACAAATATTATATAGCAGTTCTTGTGATCTTAGGTACGAAGTTTTTTAGTTTTAGGGAACTGGGAATAGGAAATAAGGAATAAGTTAATGATATATAACAGTTCTTATAAGGAAAATGCCGAAAACCCTTGAAGGTGTGGCTGACTCAGGAAGCCACACCTGTGCTTTAGACGAGGGATGAAGGCTAGGGGCAGGATTTATCCTGCATTGACGTTAATTGCTCTGCTCTTCAATATATTTTTTCACTGTTTCCGTGTAAATATTCATTTTATAATAGTTATAGGTCGTAAACAATAAACCAATGATAGTTCTAGAATACAAAGTTAAAGGTAAACAACATCAATACAACGCCATAGACGATGCAATTCGTACCACCCAATTCATTCGCAACAAAGCGATAAGATATTGGCTGGATGCACCACGCGAGCTAAAAATTGATAAGTTTGCCCTAAATAAGTATTCAACAGAACTCCGCTCAGACTTTAGCTTTGCTGCTGAATTAAACTCAATGGCAGTACAATCAGCCGCAGAAAGAGGATGGTCTGCTATATCAAGGTTTTACAACAATTGTCAATCTAATAAATCTGGCAAGAAGGGATTCCCACGTTTTCAAAAAGATTGCCGTTCAGTTGAATATAAAACATCAGGGTGGATTACTTTTACTGATAAAAAAGGGATTGGTGAACTCAAATTATTAGGTAAATGGGATATTCAATCCTACGAACTTAAAGATATTAAACGAGTGCGTTTAATCCGGCGTTCAGATGGCTATTATGCACAGTTTTGTATTGGTATTGATGTTGTAGATATTCAACCAAAAACAGGTAATGAAATCGGGTTGGATGTTGGTATTGAGTCGTTTTACACCGATTCTAATGGACATCATGAACCCAACCCTCAGTTTTTGAGAAAGGCTGAAAAATCTATCAAACATTCTCAAAGACGGATTTACAAAAAAGTCAAAGGTTCTAGTGGTAGGAAAAAAGCTAGAAAAGTTTACGCAAAAAAACACTTAAAAGTAAGTAGGCAACGGATTGAACACGCTAAAAGAATAGCGCGTAACGTATGCAAGTCTAACGACTTAGTGGCCTATGAAGATTTAAGGGTTTCAAATATGGTAAAAAATCATTGTTTAGCAAAATCAATTAGTGACGCTAGTTGGTATTTGTTTAGGCAATGGATTGAATATTTTGCGGTTAAATTTGACAAGATTGCTATAGCTGTAGCACCACATTACACTTCTCAAAAGTGTTCCGATTGTGGTGTAATTGTCAAAAAATCTCTATCAACTCGTACTCATAAATGTAGTTGTGGATCGTATCTTCATAGAGATACAAACGCCGCAATCAATATTTTAAATCTTGCAAAAGCTAGGGGAGGGCATCCCCAAAGTAACGCTACAGGAGTTGAAGCCACTACTCTACTTGGTGCAAACCTGGAAAAGCCAAGTTTTGACGATGAATGTAGAATCCCCGTGTCTTTAGACCGGGGAGTGTCAATTAATTACTATTTTGAAGGATAGCATCGAACGCAGATAAACGCAGATAAACGCGGATTTTTTTGTTCTCTCTGTTTATAGATAATTTTTTCTGCAAATTATATTTAATTCAATCAGAAGTTTTAATTTGATCTAGGATAATACTCGCGTATTTATCCCAATTTATGGTACAAATAAAACAATTAGAGTAGTTATTGTTCTGCTGACAATTAAGAAGGGGTAGTTTTTATGGTTGAACCACTCACTGGCGCTGTTATTGTTTCTTTATTTTTCTCGGAAGCAATCAAGGAAGGTGGAAAATTTGCAGTTAAAGGAGTCGCGGATACTTTTGCAAAGTTGGTTAGCACTATTCGACAAAAGTTAACTACGGAAGGAATGGAAGGTTTATTAATTCGGGCTGAAAAAGATCCAAATGAAAAAAATAAACTTCAGTTACAAGATGAATTGCAAGAATACATTAATGCTGATAAAATTTTTGCTAATCAACTTAAATTGCTGGTTGAAGAACTCAAAACACAAGACCCTAAGATTCGTCAGGTTATTCTGAGTGGAATTGAATTAACTGGTGATTTAAAAGCTCAGAATATCACTCAAAGAACTTCAGGAAGTAGTGGTTCTGTTGACCAAGCAATGCTCACCAATATCAAGGCTAATAATATTATTATAGGTGATTTAACTCAAGAAGGTTAAGAGATTGTGTGAAAAGTATTGGATACAATCCATTATCTCCAAAAACCTAAGTTACCTCTCCCTAGCCCTCTCCTAAAAGGAGAGGGAACTAGAAAAAAATAAGGGTTTTAATGCTTCTCTTTTGGTAGAGGAGAGGTTTAGAAAGGGGTATATTTACATATTAAAAACTTTTAAAACATTCTTTAAGTTCTAATCATGAATACAAATCATCTCCCTCAAGTTGTTCAAGAGCTTTTCAAAAATGTGCAAGCGGGGGGTGATATCTCTGTGGGAGATATTACTCAAGTTTTTCAAAATGTCAATAATTTAAATGATTGGGATAAACCTCTAAATTTTCCCCACAATATCCCTAATAGTAATACTAAAAAATTTGTTGGTCGAGAAAATGAATTAGTGTTAATTCATCAACATTTACAAACTAGCAATCATGCTGTAATTTCTGCTGTTGAAGGTATGGGTGGTATTGGTAAAACTGAATTAGCTACCCAATATTCTCTTCTGCATTTATTCCTAAATTCTTATCCGGGAGGTATTTGTTGGTTGTCGGCTACAAATCAAAATCTCGGTTTACAAATTATTCAATTTTGTCGCACACATTTAGGTTTAAATCCCCCAGATGATTTTGATGTATTACTACAAGTAAAGTGGTGTTGGCAACGTTGGCGAGAAGGTACTGTTTTATTAGTTATTGATGATGTCCAAAATTATTCGGCGATTCAGCCTTATTTGCCGCCACAATCATCTCAATTTCGGGTTTTGATCACAACAAGACTAAAACTAGATTTATCTGGTTCTTTGTCTTTACAAATCCTTTCTCTACCGGAGGCAATGGCATTATTATCAAAATTAATTGGTGAGGATAGGTTAAATCAAGAAACAGCACTAGCAGAGGAACTTTGTCAACGATTAGGTCGTTTACCACTAGCTTTACAATTGGTTGGTCGTTATCTCAAATATCGTCAGATATCTTTAGCAGAAATGCTGAAAAGATTAGAAGCTAAAGGTTTAGGTCATCCTGCTTTAGTTGTTGATATGAATGACCCAACCTGGACTCTATCTATAACTCGTGGTGTTGAAGCTGCTTTTGCATTAAGTTGGGAAGTTCTCAGTTCTGCTGCTCAAGAATTAGGTTGTTTACTGAGTTTGTTTGCTCTAGCTCCTATTCCTTGGTCACTTGTGGAAAGTGCTGCACCTGAAAAAGATACAGAAGATTTAGAAGATGCCAGAATTGAATTAGAACAATTACATCTTTTACAAAGTGAAGATAATTATTATCAATTACATCAACTAATTCGTGAGTTTTTGAAAAAGAAGCACAACAACTTAGCTTCTGGACAACAACAAATATCTCACTTCTGCCAAGCAATGATTGATGTAGCTCAAACAATTTCTCAGCAGCCAATACAGGAAGATATTAAAAAATTAAAATTAGATATACCGCATTTAGAGGAAGTAGCAGAACATCTAGTTGATGTTGTTAGTGATGAAAATTTATATTTGCCTTTTGCTGGATTAGGAAGATTTTATGAAGGACAAGGATTATATAAACTTGCAGAACCTTGGAAAGAAAAATGTGTTTTATTACTAAAACAGCGTTTAGGTGATGACCATCCCTATGTCGCTCTAAGTTTTAACAATTTGGGAGGACTCTACTATTCCCAAGGCAGGTACAGCGAAGCAGAACCTCTTTACATCCAAGCTTTAGCT
>NZ_LJOQ01000080.1:63302-65529 GCF_001672255.1 Anabaena sp. AL09 | reverse complement strand
ACTGAATACTTAGAACCAGATTCAAATTTTCCAGCTAACTCATCTGCTTAGTACATATGTTTGTATCTCACTCAACTGATAACCGCTATATATAGTTTGTTAACGAATAGAGTTCCTGTTCCTGCTAATTATCGCGCTGAGGAAGATGTTAAGTTATCACCACCGCAAAAATTTAATCAGAATATTAGCGATAAGGTAAATACTGCTATTCTCAAAGGCATGGAGTTAGAACCTGTAAACCGTCCCCAAACTGTGCGGGAGTTTCGGGAGTTATTGGGTTTAATAAATCAAGAAGTACCATTAATATCATCCTGTGGAATGGACTACAGGAAACTCCGTAACTACCTCGAACAAGGGAAATGGAGAGAAGCAGACGAAGAAACAAGACGGGTAATGTTAGCGGTTGCGAAGCAGGAAAATGAAGGTTGGTTAAATTATGAACATATTAATAATTTTCCCTATGAAGACCTCCGAACTATTGACCAGTTGTGGGTAAAATACAGTGATGGAAAATTTGGTTTTTCTGTGCAAAAACGGATTTATCAAGGTTTAGGTGGAACGAGAGAACATAACCAGGACATCTGGGAGAAGTTCGGAGACAACGTAGGATGGAGAAAAGGAGGTGACTGGTTATACTACAAAGATATTACTTTTGACAAAAAAGCACCAGCAGGACACCTCCCCCAGCAGGAGGAGAAATTAAAATATTATTATTCGTTACATCGTAGATGGAAGGTTTGGAATCGGTTGCCAACATAGTGGTAGTCTCTTCTCTCACGTCGAGACTTGTAGATTGTAACATTTAAGGGGTACAGAAAATTATTAAGTCTGAATCAGGATATCCAGGATTTAAGGATTTACAGAATGTTAGTTTGCATCTAAATATCCCCGACTTCTGCGATAATTAATGTGATAAATGAGAAGATTGTTAAGAGTTGTCGTGTATCTGAAATTCTCAATTGTCTGAATCAGGATGTCCAGGATTAAAGGATTTACAGGATGGTAATTTTTAGATGGTTTGTTGGTGATGAAAGTTGTATTTGTCAGAATCAGGATAACCAGGATTAAAGGATTAACAGGATGGTAATTTATAGATGGTTTAAATTATTCAAAAATAATCATTCAAAAACATCCTGAAAAATCACCAACTCCCCACCAAAAATCATCCAACAACATCCTGATAGCGAAGCGTGGCGTAAGCCATCCCCACCAAAAATCATCCAACAACATCCTGATAGCGAAGCGTGGCGTAAGCCATAAATCCTCAAATCCTGGAAATCCTGATTCAGACAAATAAAAATCACCAACTCCCCACCAAAAATCATCCAATAACATTCTGTAAATCCTCAAATCCTAGACATCCTGATTCTGACAATTACGTTTATAATGAAAATTATCAGTTATAGGAAATAGACAATGAATATTACCCTAAAACCAGAACAAGAACAGTTTATTCAAAACCAGTTAGCTCAAGGGAGATTTCCTAATGCTGAAGCAGTCATTAATCAAGCTCTAGAACTTTTACAAGAAAAACAACGAGAATATGAAGACTGGGTAGAAGATGTGAAAATTAAAGTGAATGAAGCCGCAGCAGAACTAGAACGAGGGGAAGGAGTTCCTTTAGAAACAGTTGTTGAACAGATACAGGCAAAATTTCGTCATGCGCGAGAGGAAAAAAAATGAATCAATGTTTGATTTCACCTCTAGCAATTCGAGATTTAGATAGCATTTCTGAATACTTTTTAAACAGAAATATTGAAGCGGGAGAAATACTCTTTCAAGATTTCACAAAAAAGTGTGAAAAATTACTGCAATTTCCTAATATGGGACGCAGTTACGAATACATAAGACAGGGAATGCGTGGACTTCCTTTAAATGGTTACATCATTTTTTATCAAGTTGTTGATAATAATGTGGAAATTCTTAGAGTCGTAAATGGTCGTCAAGATTTAGAAGCTTTATTCGCAGAATAGATGTTTTATTAACTGAGAATTTTGATCATCAATCAAATAATATCCAAAAAATTCCCCACATCACAAAAATCCTGACATCCAAAAAACTTCAACGCAAACCAACATCCTATAAATCCTAAAATCCTGGATATCCTGATATGGCTAACGCCACGCTACGCTATCAGACAATTAAATAAACCTACTTGTCTATCTCAGATTCTAACCATGTTTCCAAATCATTAATATCTACAAAATCTAATAATGCTTCTCCCAGC
>NZ_LJOQ01000080.1:0-63230 GCF_001672255.1 Anabaena sp. AL09 | reverse complement strand
TTAATTGTGAAAATTTGGACAATAAAACAGTCTCCAACAATTCTATAATACCTTGTTTTTCTCTATCATTCTCAACTTCTGTCTTAGTTCTGTCCAAGAGAGTTTTAACTAATTCCGGTGCTTGTACTTCCTGACTGACAATCAACTCAATTAACCCCATACCAATTGAACCCGGTGGTAATTCATCTAAATAAATTCGTTTAATTCTCCCACTATTAATAAATTCTTGTTGATAAGCAGTCAATTCTCCTACATCTAAACTCCGTTTCGCAAATAAAGCTACCCCCTGCCAATCTTGTACAGGTTTAAATTGATTGAGATAGATGTTGATTTCTGCGATTAATTCCCAGTAAAAATCCGGTTTGGGTTGAAATTGCACTTCTACAAAATAGATGGGTTTTTCTACACTATCTGCCATGAAAATCCCATCAAATCGAAATGCTTTTTCTTTCACTTCCACAGAGGTAAATTTATAATCTCTGGCATTTTCTGTAGGTTCTCCCAGAATTTCAAATAATAGGGTGTGAAAAGTGAGGAAGATTTGATAAAATATTGTGTCTGTGTGCATTATTCCTGATCTTGAAATTTCTTAATTACTTATTTATCTGCTGATTTTAACCATCTTTCCCAGTTCTCCATCTACTGTAATTGCATCATCATCCTGAGATACAAGATAACGTCTTGGTATTTTGATTATGAGGACAAATTTTATTTTCTTATTTCCCTGCTTGGAGGGATTTATTTGGGAAATAATTATCTTGATAAATAAAAACCTTATTACCCGAAACTCGGAACACTGTCAACCCCCCTAGCTGAAATTACCAAAACTCGTTACATTATTGATAAAATTCTCAATAATAATGAGAATAAACCCCCAATAATTGAGAATGTTCTTTTTTGCCAAAATCCCATACAAATAACTTATATCTTAATAACAAGATCCCCGACTTCTTTGATTAATGTTGTGATTTATCAATATTTAATTTAGAAGTCGGGGATCTAAATCGGTTGAACAAAAATGTTTGATGCTTAAATTTTAGTAACTTGAGGATCTAAAACAATGCGTGTACCAGTTATATCTACATGATAAGTCCAAAACTGGCTTTTAACTTTAACAATTACTTCCCAACCTTTAATGGGATCAAAATTTTGAGCGCAGACTTCACCAAAATTAAAAACGCAGGAATTACTAAAAGTTTTCTGAATTGACTGGGTAATTTTCAAAGAACTTACTGCTAAACCAGAACGTTTAGAAGCATTACTCAAAACCGCATTAGCAATTTTTTTTGGTAATTGATTACTGCTAATTTTCGGATCTAACAGAATTTGTGAACCGGATTTATTCACATGATAAGTCCAAGATTGTTCTTTGACTTGCACAATTACAATCCAACCGGGAATAGGATTATATTCCCTTGTGCAAACTTCCCCAAATTTGAAAGCACAGGGATTACTAAAATTGGTAGATGTAACTTGAGTAATTTGCAAATCAGAACTTTTTATCCCAGAAACTCTAGAAGCATCCCTTAGCACTGCTTGAGAAATAGATTGAGGTAAAGTATTGTGGTTTAATTGTGACTGTTCGGGATTTTTAGCATTTGCAGATGTACTATTTTCAGTGACATCTAAACCACAGGCAAACAAGCTGGTAATAATAAGCATGAAGACAAAAACCTGCGGAAAACTGCGATTACGGTACATTTCAGAAAATAGCTTGGTAATTAATTTCATAATGATGTCAATTAACGAGTTAGTTATTTTATCTTCTTATACCAATTTTATGTGAAACCACACAGAATTATCAAATCCATTAATTCATCTGCGTTTATCTGCGTTTATCTGCGGTTAATTATTATTAAAATCTTATTCTAGATCCATTATTAGACTTGAATGAGATTTAATTTTTAACTAATTTTTCTCATCGCTAAAAGTGCCGTTCCATAAGCTGCTTCTGTATTTTTGGATGAAATAATTGGTACTTTTAAATAACGTTGACGAATAGCCGTCCAAGTAGAATTAGCAGCACCACCACCTGCTGTATAAATATGAGTTAAAGGATCTGCACCTAAACTTTGTAATAGTTCATATCCTCTAGTTTCTATTCTAGCCATACTTTCTAATAAACCATGTAGAAATTCTTGAGGTTGATCTGGACGTGGTTCTAGTCTGGGTAATAATTGGGGATCATTAATGGGAAAGCGATCGCCTGGTTTCAATAATGGATAATAATCTAACACACTGGCTTGAGTTGGATCAATTTCCGCACTTAACCTCACCAACTCAACATCGCTGAAAAAATGCTTCAAAATAGCACCACCCGTATTAGATGCACCTCCAGTTAACCACAAATCTCCTAAACGATGGCTATAAATTCCATATCGCGCATCTTCAATTCTATGCCGACTTAAAAGTTTTAGTACCAAAGTTGAACCGAGAGAAGTTACCGCTTCCCCCGGAAATTTAGCTCCACTGGCTAGAAAAGCCGCAATACTATCTGTTGTGCCAGCAACCACTAAACAATCGCCTTTAAAGCCAAAATCGGCCGCAATCTGAGGAAGTAATTCACCAATGGCTGTACCCGGCGCTAAGACTTGCGGTAACTGGAGGGGAATTTTTAGCTGTTCCAACCATGCTGGATATTGCAATTTTTCCACGTCATAACCCAATTTTAAGGCGTTGTGGTAATCGCTAATACCTAACTTTCCATGCAAGAGAAATCCCAGCCAATCGGCTTGATGCAATAAATATCTGGCTTTTGCAAAATCAGGTAATTCTTGCATCCAGAGGAGTTTCGCTAGACTAGATGTAGCACTTAATACAGTGTGATTTGCTGGCGCAATCCTGCTCAATCGTTCTAAAACCACTGCACCCCGACCATCATTGTACAATAGTGGCGCGTCCACAGGCTTTCCAGCCCCATCAGTCAGTAAAATAGTGGAAGAAGTCCCATTAATAGCGATCGCTCCGATTTCCCCCCTTAACACCCCCGGAATTTGCCCTAATAGACTCCATAAAGCCTGTTGCCAACATTGAACCCAATCAACAGTCCCAACCTGCCAACAATGGCGCATTTCGGACAGAATCCGACCTTCTTCATCAATTACCACACCCCGTGCGCCAGAAGTACCAAAGTCAATACCAAGGGATAAAGTCATAAATTAAGGGAAGTAGGGGAGGTAGGGGAAGTAGGGGAGGTAGGGGAGGTAGGGGAAGTGGGGGAAGTAGGGGAGGTAGGGGAGGTAGGGGAGGTAGGGGAGGTAGGGGAATATTTCTTCCCAATGACAACGGACAATGAACAACTGACAAATCCCCAGTTTTTGTTGCATCTTGTAACAAGATGTTTCCTTATTTTGGCAAAACAGGGAAAAGTAGTAAACGAAGTCTTGAAAATCAAGTTCAACTTAGGAGGATTTCCATCATGCCTATCTCAGATACCCAAGTTTACATTGCCTTAGCTGTAGCGCTAATTCCAGGAATTCTAGCTTGGCGTTTAGCTACAGAACTATACAAATAACACCAGTGTAACGCTGTTACAGGTGCTTAATCCATAAGTAGGAGTAGATTTCAAATACTTGTAGTTCTAAACTATGGGAATTTTAGAAATCGCCCCTACTTTAGTAGGTAATATTTTATTCATCTTCATACTTGTATAAATTTCCAGAAAATGGAGTAATATGGCAGCTAAATTAAGCCGCAATTAGCACCTGTTTGCTTTTGACGGTAATTACCGTAAATCAGCGAGTTTTTTGTTAGCACCATGAATGCGTTTCAACCATCTAAACCTCCTCTACAGCCCGTAGAACAACGCCGAACTGTACCAAGACCTAAACGACATTTACGCCAACGTGCTTATCAAATAATGGCACTGGAAACTACAGCCAAAGTAGCAGTTAATATAGTTATTAGTGCAGCAGCAGTATCTGCTTTAGTACAATTATTACCTTATCATTGGTCACAACAGGATAAGTTGCGAAGAGTTCGTACCGAAGTAAAAGTTATGGAAGGGCGTGTGCAAAACTTGCAGACAGAATTTACCCGCAACTTTGATCCTGGGGAAGCTAAAAGTATTATGCAACAAAAATCATTTCGCTTTGACCCTAATCAGCGTCCAGTTATATTGATGAATCAAGAGCAGACTGGAACGGAACAATCTAACTCAGTTCCATAAAAGTGCAGAAAATATATTAATCATCACGGTTATTAGGGTGACTACCAAATGATACAACTTTATATTTAGTCATGAAACTCAAATTTTTGAGTCAGTTTTACCAATTGAATGCTAAAACTCTGAATTAAGCCATCTACTAAATTAGTCTTCAAAAAAGAGCAACTCGTTTAACCAGTTTTCGATTTGTAACCGTAAGCGATAACCGGAAACATCTTGATGATTTACAGATGGTAGTTCTGCCAATGCGCGACGATAATTCGCAATTGCACAATTCCAATCACCCCAGAGATGATAAGTCCGTCCCTGTTCCGCCCAAATGTTGCCTTTGAGTTGACCAAACAGCATGGCAATTTCTAAGTTTTCAATAGCTTCTGCATAGTCTCCCAAGTCGCGTAAAGTAATACTACGATTAATCCAAGCCCGAACATGATGGGGATTTAGATCTAATGCTTGTTCATAATCAGCCAATGCGGCTGTTAATTCACCACAAGCAGCGTAATAATTAGCCCGATTATTGTAGGCACTAGCTAATTTAGAATTTAAATCTAAAGCTTTGTTATAATCAGAGATAGCTTTTTGGCTATCACCACTTTGAAAATAAATCAGCCCTCGGTTATTGTAATCGACCGCATTTTCGGGATGATGGTCAATCAGGTGACTTAACAGTGCGATCGCTTTAGTATAATCCCCTTGTTGTGCTAACTTCAAAGCACAAGAGCGTAAATAACGTTCTTCCAACATTGATTCATTACCATCCTGTAACGGCGCACATTGATGACAAGGATTGTTTTGATCAGAAAGACATACTTGATTGTTTTGAATACCAGAATTTAAAAAAGAGTGCTTATTCATACTTTGCCTATTTGGTTTACTTGGTTTGTCAAATAAAGTTACAGTTTTTGTGTCCTGATGACTCTAGGATGATTGAAGGACGTGGATTTTACATCCAACAACAGATGAGCCATAAATCTAATAATGTATACTTCATACCCAAGTTCAATTCCCGAATCAGTAAAATTCTGAAGAATTGAAGTGTAAATTTTAATGATCAGGGGAAGAGGGAAGAGGGAAGAGGTAATAGGCAATAGGCAATAGGCAATAAGAGTTTTACCAATGACAACGGACAACTAACAACTAACCAACCCCTATTTACCAATTCTAGAAGAGACATTTCTCATGACAACAATAATTGCTTATGCTGATGCTACCGCTTTCAATACTGATGAATATATTATGCTTTATTTAGCTACGTGCTTATATAAAGAAGATGGGGAAGTGGATCAAATTGAAGTGATAGAACCCATTCCTACAGCCGCATTAGAAGCTATCTGTAAACAAATTCCCACATCTTAAATTATTCGATAGAGCGCAAACGGGTACTAAATGCGGCTAGAATTGTCACCTAAAAATTTTTAGGATTTTTAGGTGTTAATGTCTTTTAAGCCGGGGATGAAAGCTACAAGAGGGGATTTATCCCCCAGCGACCTGTGCTATACTACTTGTAACAGGAAAGGTAATCAACCTGTATAAAAACCTAACTGCCTAACGGTAATCTGTACCTTGACAATTAAATCTATGTGGTTCTACTGCATTGTTCTAGTTTCCTTCTAGCAGTAGGTAAAAGATTTATAGGGCAACTACGGTCGGGCAGACCGAAAGTTAACGCTTGGGGAGAGTCCCACCTCTGAGCTAGATAACGCAAGGAGTCTAGTTTAAGTGGTCTCGTTGAACCAAGAATCCCCGTGTCTTTAGACCGGGGAGTGTCAAATTCCCATTATGCTCAAATTAGATTTGAGTGCTTACCCAGCAGTCGTGAATTATATTCAGTCTATATCTGAACGTCCGGCATTTCAAAAAAGTATTGGGGGACGGAAGTAATTGACAATTAATAATTGACAACTGTTAGTTGTCAATTATATTTTCTAGCGATAATTTGTAAATTGCAAAGCGACGGGGAAATCTTCTTGTTTAAGCCGTTGAATCACGAGTTGTAAGTCATCTTTTGATTTAGCTATCACTCGCACAGCGTCACCTTGAATTGAGGCTTGCACCTTTTTAATTTCGTCCCGAATTATCTTAGAAATTTGTTTAGCAATTTCTTGGCTAATGCCTTTTTTCAGGGTAATTTCTTGACGAACACGGCTACCGCTGGCAGATTCAACTTTGCCAAATTCAAAGATTTTTTGAGAAAGATTCCGCTTGGCGGCTTTTTCCCGCAGGATGGTATGGACAGATTCTAAGGTAAAGTCGCTGTCAGTACCAACGGTAATTTTTTCTTCGCTTAATTCGATTGTGGTTTTAGTATCTTTAAGATCGTAACGGCTTTTAACGTCTCTGATGACTTGATCAATAGTATTAACTAATTCTTGTCTATCAAAGTCGCTGACGATATCAAAGGAAAAAGAAGCAGCCATAAATAAAATTGGTAATTGGTAATTGGTAAGAGAGAAGAGGCAAAATTAAAAATCCTTATTCCCTCAGCTTAATTATTTAACTTGCATGAGACTGAGGAAAAACAGAGTTCCCGAACTAAAAGAAGCAATACCAAACATTAGTGATCTTAACAAAGGTATATTTGCAATATAGAAAATAGAGTATAGCAAACGGGCAATCAGAAAAGCGATCGCTGCATTCACTCCTTGGGGAGAATTCACTCCAGTGACATAAGCCATTAGTGCGGCTGCGGCAAAAACCATAAACCCTTCAAAGGAGTTTTCATGGGCCCATGTTGCTCGTTGGGCATAGGGAGGCAACTTGTCAAACATGGCGCGAGGTGCAGACAAATCATATCCTACTTGCACTCTAGCAAAAGCTACTAATAAATAGGGTAGATAAATGAGAATAGCCGCAACGACAATAGAGGATAAAAAAATAGCAGGTACTGGTAATAGAGATAAAGACATTCAACTAATTTAATAGGGTACTTGGTCAGGTATTGATCATTTTTGTCAATGGATAAGGGGTAATTTAGTGAAATCATTACCCTTTACCCAATGATTTTCCATCTCTATCATTAGCTTTGCAAAAACTGCCGTTCACTCTAGTCAAAGTAGAAGAGTGTTACCACTTTTCGCTGGTCTTCGGCATCACTACAAGTTTGTAGCAAAGTGCGACTATCGTGAAATGCAAAGCAGATTAGTTGTTGACAACGAGAGACGATTTCTTTGTTACATAGGTAACTCGCTTCAGCTAGGGACAAGTTATCATTACTGGGGTTTTCCACTAAGTGCATAACCTGTTCTAATTGCTGGCGCGATTCTTGGGGTTGACGTTCCAAACTTTGGGGTAAAATGACCGTGAGTAAGTTGGGATCAGCCTTGGTTGCGCCCCGGATGGCCGCAGAGTTTGTGCCTGTAGCACCAGAAGTAATGATGCGGTTGCCTGATAGAATCAGGGCATAAGTCATCATTTCAATGAGGTTCTGATGGGTAATTGGCACATGACGAGAACCTAGCAAGGCAATCCGCTTGGAACCTGTTTGCTGGATGGTTGCTAGTTCTTGGGCTAAGGTATCGAGTTTAATAGTATCTATTGACTGACTCAAAGATGAAGATCATGAGATTAAACAACCTAGACATTCTACCAAACAGCGTGTACATAGGATACTAACTAGGGTTACATTATTATTTGTTAGCAAATTACTAACGAGCTACTAAACCTCTAGAACTACTTTTGAAAATACCCATACCTCTTAATCCCCTCCAGCCGATGACGATATAACCAATTGACAATAATAAACTATTAATACCAGTTCGCAATTCCTTCCAGGCATCTTCCTGGGTTTTCTGCAACTGTTGTTGTGTTTGAGTCTGAATTTGGTTAAGTCTTTGGGTTGCTAGTTTTTGAGGGTCTGTTTGCTGGGCGATAAAATTATCAAGAGAGTTAAGATTTGTTTTATACTGCTTAAGTAGATCCTTCTGTGCCTCAGGTAATTGACTATTACTAAGTGCCTGATTATACTTTTCGTCATCCTTAACCAGTTCATTTAGCTGGGTTCTGAGTTGCTCTTTTAATGCAGCGCGTTGTTTCTCTAGAGATGCTTTTACCTGATCATTACCAAGTTGATTTTGGAGTTGTGCTAATTGATTTTTCACTTGGTTTTCTGACTGTTCCGCTTCTTTCTCAATCCGTGCTAACCCCTCTGCCTTTACTTGATTGACGTTACTCAGATGTAGGGGAAAAATCAACAAAAATATCAGTCCTAACAAACTAGAGAGGATAAAAATTGGCAATTTTAGACCAGAAGACGAGGAACGACTACTTTCACTAGATCCACTAGATTTACCAACCCAGTATGCAATTAGAATTGCTCCCAGACCAAGCAATGGTATAATACCCTGATCTACAAGACTTCTGCACAAGTTAACTTGCCAGAGTTTATCTGTAAATTGGAAAGGGAATAAAAAAAATAGACAGTCTACAGAGAAGAACAATATACAGATTATACCTATTAACTGGAGCAAGAAGGATGTGTTAGAGGATGTGTTAGAGGATGTATTAGTAGCCATATTGGTTTACAGTGTGAATATATTAAATTAATTAGCATATTTAATGTTACAGGATTACCCGGTAAGCGTAAAGCTCAGTGTCTAGAGCTTAAATCTTTCTCGCCATTCTTCTACATTTTGTCGTAAACCTGCACCCAACCAATCATCAAACTGGGGATACAGTGGTAAACGTGGTACTAACTCCCAGCCCCCAGATTTTAAGATGTTTCTGAGTTCCTGTTCCTGTAAATGGGGATAATCAGGATTAACTTCATCCTTGGGACCTATTCCCCCTAAATCCCTCGCTCCAGCGGCTATACAAGCAAGTAACCAATTTTCATCTTTAACTAAATTGGGGGGAATCTGTATTGTAATGTCTGCTGGTAAAATTTCCCGCGCTTTGGCGATAACTTCTGGTAATTGATGGGGATTAAATGGTGGTGCGTCAAAGCTTTGCAGAGTTCCGGGGCTATGGGGTTGGAGAATTACCTCTTGAATATGATGGTAATGTGCATAAGATTCAGAAATAGCCGCTAAAGTCTCCCACCAATCAGCCTCAGTTTCCCCTATTCCTAAAAGTAACCCTGTGGTGAAGGGGATTTTTAGCTCTCCTGCCCATTGTAATTGTTGCGATCGCACTTGGGGTAATTTACTTGGTGCATGACGATGGACTGTATTTAATAGTTTTGGTGTCAACTGCTCCAACATTAACCCCATTGACACATTCACCGTTTTCAGTTTTTGCATTTCTACCCAACTCAGTGGACCAACATTGGTATGGGGTAAAAATCCCATGTCTATTGCTAAGGCACACAAATCATAAATTCGCTCAAACCAAGCTTCCCGTCTGGCTGAATGGGGATGAACTTCACCGCTCAAGATGAGGATTTCACAGACATTTTGTTTTTTAAGTTGTAAAAAAATCTCTTTAGCTTCCCCAAGGGTCAACCAAGGACTTTTACCCGGTTCTGTGCGGAAATTGCAATAAGAACAGCGGTTAAAGCACTCATAAGTGGGAACAATAGTATAAGCAGGGCTATAGGTAACAATATTTTGACTAGATAGAGACATATATAGTAGGGAGCAGGGTCTGCGCCCAAAAATGCAGGGGTTCATGAATGAAGTAGGGAGTTGCGTTCCAAGAAAATTAGAAATTATCACAAAAATAATTAATGCCTGAAACCCCCAGCCTGTCTACAATATAACCTTTTCTATGACCCAATTTTCTAGATTTATTAAAAAATATTACGAAAACCCCTTTACAAATCGAAACATAAGGCTTAATATAAATTCATGAGGTAGAAACACCTACCAAAACATACATAACTCAAACGCAATTATAAACACATGACAACCACCTTACAGCAGCGCGAAAGTGCTAACCTATGGAATCGCTTCTGCGAATGGATCACCAGCACTGACAACCGTTTATATATCGGTTGGTTCGGAGTATTAATGATCCCTACCCTCCTCGCTGCAATTACTTGCTTTGTAATTGCATTTATCGCTGCTCCTCCCGTGGACATTGACGGTATCCGCGAACCAGTTGCAGGTTCTCTACTCTACGGAAACAACATCATCTCCGGTGCAGTAGTTCCTTCCTCCAACGCTATCGGTTTACACTTCTACCCTATTTGGGAATCTGCTTCTTTAGATGAGTGGTTGTATAACGGCGGTCCTTACCAGTTAGTAGTATTCCACTTCTTGATCGGCGTATTCTGCTACCTCGGTCGTGAATGGGAACTTTCTTACCGCTTAGGAATGCGTCCTTGGATTTGCCTAGCATTCTCCGCACCTGTAGCTGCTGCTACCGCAGTATTCCTAATCTACCCAATCGGTCAAGGTTCATTCTCTGACGGTATGCCTTTGGGTATCTCTGGAACATTCAACTTCATGATCGTGTTCCAAGCTGAACACAACATCTTGATGCACCCCTTCCATATGTTAGGTGTAGCTGGTGTCTTCGGTGGTTCTTTGTTCTCCGCAATGCACGGTTCACTTGTGACTTCTTCCTTGGTTAAAGAAACAACCGAAAACGAATCACAAAACTACGGTTACAAATTCGGTCAAGAAGAAGAAACCTATAACATCGTTGCTGCTCACGGTTACTTCGGTCGCTTGATTTTCCAATACGCTTCCTTCAACAACAGCCGTCAACTACACTTCTTACTCGCTGCTTGGCCTGTAATTGGTATCTGGTTCACAGCTTTGGGTGTTAGCACAATGGCTTTCAACTTGAACGGTTTCAACTTCAACCAATCCGTCATGGATTCTCAAGGTCGTGTCATCGCTACATGGGCTGACGTAATCAACCGCGCTAACTTAGGAATGGAAGTAATGCACGAGCGTAACGCTCACAACTTCCCTCTAGACTTGGCTGCTGCTGATGTTGCTCCTGTTGCTTTAAGCGCTCCTGCTATCAACGGTTAATAACTAGAGTCTAGTTAAATAGAAAACGCTCTCCAACTATGGGGGGCGTTTTTTTGTGTTCATTAGGACTTACGCAAGTGTCACACTAAAAATCTGTTGTAGGGTGCGTCAGACTGCATAAATCCTGTAAGAGTGTTCCTGTTCCAAACAATAAATGATCCAAACCCTGTGATTGCTTCGCTACACTTTGTTTCACTCGCAATGACAATTGGGCATTTTTTTCCTTGGAAGACTCTTATGGTGAACCGATTGTTGCACTTAAATCATACTTGACATCGCCTTTTACTGATGTTGATATCATTGAAAAGCTTTTTAGTCGTTTGGAAGAAGCTTGTTCTGAAATATAATTTCTCTAAGGACTCTAACAAATTACTGGAGAAAAAAACATGGTTTATATTGTACCTTTCAATAAGAGTGATTTAGAATCAACTATCCGTTGTATAAGTCACTCTTTTACCCAAGAAACGATGTCTCAAGCATTAGGTATTGATGTGAATAGTTACGTTTCCTTTGCTGAAATAGTTTCTCAAAGAGCAATACAGTATCAGTTATCTTTAGTTGCTAAAAATGAAGATTCTGGTGATGTTGTTGGTTTTAGTATATTGGAAGACTTTTTAGCTGAAACTCCTAACTTAGAGGATGTTGACTCCCGATTTCTCCCCATTATGAATGTTGTTGATGAACTTAAAAAATGGTATATCAATAACTATGCTATAAAATCAGGAGAGATTCTATATATATCCATGACTGGAGTTGATGAAAAGTACCAAGGCCAAGGAATTGCTCATCAACTTATGGAAGAAACTTTTCAGGTAGCAAGAAATAATAATTACAAAGGCATAATTGCTGAATGTACAGGAGCTAGTACTCAACATATATGTGCCAAACATGGTTTCAAAGTAGTTAAAGAGATAGAGTATAAAACTTTTCTTTATAATGAAGAGCTAGTGTTTAAAGATATTGAAAAACCTTCTGGTTGCCAATTGATGCTCAAAACTTTTGATTAGCTTGTGCTTATTTTCTAAAAAGCAATCGCTTTTGGGGTGTGGGGGTGCGATCGCTTGTTGGGGATGTTGGGAGTGCGATAGCGAAGCGCGACCTAGGTGTTCCAAACAATAAATGATCCAAACCCTGTGATTGCTTCGCTACACTTTGTTTCACTCGCAATGACAATTGGGCATTTTTTTCCTTGGAATACTCTAAATAAACAGATTGTTGATGTTTGACGCACCCTACCAATGTGCTAGTTGCGTAAGTCCTGTTCATTTTTCACATTCGCGTTTAGTCACATAATGCCGATAGCGAAACATTGCTTCTAGCTGTGTTTGCACTAACCAACCACTGATAAATTCTATTCCATCACCACCAGGCATAGAATAAGTAATATTATCGGTTAATTTAGTTTTGCCATTTTCTTCTGTAAACTCATGACGATGTACCCAGGACTCAAAAGGTCCAGATATCTGTTCATCGGTGAACAGACGATATTCTTCATAGTCTGTGTGCCGCGCTAACCAAGTTAAGGGTAAAATACCCAAAAAAAGCCGAAATTCTGTAATTGCACCGGCGGATAGTCCTCCTTCCCGTCTGACTATTTGTACAGGTTGCCAAGGTGGGGTGAGTATTTGCAATATGTCTGGTCTTTCGTGGAATTTCCAAACTACTTCTATTGGTGCGTTAATAATTGAGGAATGTTTAAAGTGCAACATGAACAAAGAAACCTAAAATTGAGCCTTTAGATTCAGTCTTGATAATTTTATCAGAAAATAGGCTGAAACCCCCGAATTAACCCCTAAAAATCCTTCAACTAAGTATAACGAGAGAATGCCATAAAAAGCTGATGCTGCCATTGCTAATTAAGGTATAAAAAAAATATTTTATAAACTTTTTGAATTTACTGCCTAGATATCTATTTTCTATGCCATAATGGGAGTTGAGAAGTAATTCGGTGGACCACGTTTGTTTTTAGTATTGATAGGCTTTTTCCCTTTGGTATTTACAGACTTTTCTCCGAAATCTAAATCTCTACACTCTTATGATTTTGGAGAAAATCTATGTCAATTTATGTAGGCAACCTCTCTTATGAAGTTACCCAAGACGGTTTGAGCGAAATTTTTAAGGAGTATGGCAAGGTAAAACGTGTTCAGCTACCTACCGACCGGGAAACTGGTAAAGTTCGCGGTTTCGGTTTCGTGGAAATGGAATCAGATGCAGAAGAAGAAAAAGCCATTGAAGCGCTTGATGGTGCTGAATGGATGGGACGTGATTTAAAAGTGAACAAAGCTAAACCCAGAGAAGAACGTAGTTCTTTCGGTGGTGGAAACCGTAGCGGCGGTGGTGGCCGTAGTGGCGGCTATGGCGGTGGCGGCGGTGGAAACCGTTACTAATATCCATAGACCAAAGCTTAACAAATATCCGCATCTAGGATAATTAGGTTGAATAGAAGTTCAGGAATTAATACCTGAGCTTTTTTTAATGGAAAATTTTCTATAAAAATAATGATGATGTAGCACTTGCCAGCATGATTAGTCATAAAATGTTACTTTGGGAAGCGATAACTAATTTACACTTCCTGACATTTACCAATGCCTTATCTTACTGCTGCGAGGGAAATTCGTTCCTTAATTACTGAATATACCACAGCTAAAACTTTATGGATAGATACAGAAGTTGCTGATTATAAAACTCGTAATCCAAGATTATCACTGATTCAGGTGTTGGCTAATCCTGAAGATATGACTGGTAATAGTGTTTATTTATTAGATGTTCTCGATAAATCAGATGTAATTGCTGATTTTGTGGAGAGGATTATGGTTAATGATGCTATTGAAAAAGTTTTTCATAATGCTGGTTATGACGTGAAATATTTGGGAGCTAAAAAAGCTAAAAATATTACTTGTACTTTGGAAATGGCGAAGAAAATTCCCGTCTATTTACTACCATTACCTAATTATCAATTGAAAACCCTAGCTACTAAACTTTGTAATTTTCATGATATTAATAAACAAGAGCAAACGAGCGATTGGGGAAAAAGACCATTAACTGAAGAACAGATAGAATATGCTTATCTTGATTGTATTTATTTAGCTCAAGTACATTTACGATTATTAGAATTAGAGGCAAACTTAAAGATAGATCCAATTAGGGAAGATCTAAGTTTATTGACTGCTAGATATATAGAAATTGAACAGCAACAAAAAATAATCAAATCAGAATTTGAGCATTTACAAGAACGGGTAAAACAAGCGATGTTAGTCCAGAATATTTCTGAAACACCATCTTGCAAACTTACAAGTTATGAGCGAAAAACTATCAAGACTCAGTTTCAGGAATTGGTAGATTTGGTAGAAAATCAAGGTGTTGATTTAGATTTTACAATTACTCTAACCGAAGATATTCGCAAAAATTTGGGGGTAAATTTGGAAAAATTGACTGTAAATGTTGATATAAATACTTATTGGAAAATAACGCATAAAAATCAAGAAAGTGAGGAATACTGAGAAACTCTGTGAACTAGTTTTGAGTCTATTTCCTGATACTGGTATGGATATTTTTCTCAAATTGCTAACAAAATTAACAGAATTATCAACGGTAGTCTAGTAATAATACAAATATAGCTATCAGGGATTTTTTTTAGTATTTAGTAATATGCGGTGATTGGCTGGATAAATTTATTTATTTCCGATAACTTCAGGGAATTTTATCATTTGAATTGAATATTAATCAAAAAGCGAGAGTATTTCCTAAGTAAGTAAGTAAGCAATTTAGTGAATGATTTACTCCAGGTATAATGGCGATTTATAGTAAATTATGAAATGGCAGTTATTGAGACACAAACACAGAGAAGTAAACAGAGCATTCACTATAGCGATGGTTACTATTTTTAGCGGGATTATTTGCGTTTCTTGCAGTAATAATCAAGATGTTTTGGTGACAGAAAGAGGAGCAAGTCCCCCAAATCCACAGATAGGGAGAACCTCTAAAGCTGGGGAATTTTATGTTCAGGGACAAACTCAACATCTTAAAGGTAATTACCAAGCGGCTATTGCTGCCTATAGTAAATCAATTAGTCTGAATCCTCAATATGCACCAGCATTTAAAGGTCGGGGGTTGGTTTATTTTGATACTGGTAATAAAGAGGGAGCGATCGCGGATTATAATCAGGCATTGGGTCTAAATTCTCAGGATGCGGAAGCGTACAATAATCGTGCTAATGCTTTTGTATCTATAGGAGATTACAGAAGAGCGATTGCGGATTATAATCAAGCAATTAGTATTACGCCTAAATATGCCGAATTTTACAATAATCGAGGTAATGCCCGTGCAAACCAAGGTGATAAGAATGCGGCGTTAGAGGACTACACTCAAGCAATTCGGATCAATAAAGAATATGCTGTAGCTTATAATAATCGGGGTAATGCTTACGCATCAAGAGGAGAACCACAAAAAGCAATATCGGATTATAATGAAGCAGTTCGCATTAATCCTAACTTCGGTGCTGCTTTCAATAATCGAGGTAACGCCTATGCTGCAATTGGTGATAAACGGGGAGCATTAAAAGATTTACAACGGGCAGCAGCGATTTTTGATAAGGAAGGAAATAAGGATTTATATCAACAAGCGATGAAAAATATTGAGGAATTGGGGAAGTAATTGATAGTATCTTATTTAAGTATTCCCCATCAAGAGGCAAAAATCTCAAATATCTACTGAATTTCACTCTGTTTTTGGCTTGTGGTTAGGTTTGGCTGTAGCCTAGTTCGTAAATAGTTGAAACTAACGATTAAATTTTTATATTAAATATCCCCGACTTGTGCTAAAAATCAGGGATATTATTTTTATGAAAATTGAAACCAAAAACATCGAAGTTACTTTAGTTAGAAGTAGGATTTTTTATCTCTCTTTCTAAAGCTTGAACTTGTTCCAGAGATAATTCCGTAACTTCAGAAATTTGTTGTAACCTCATACCAATTCGCAACAAATTTAAAGCTAACTTTTTGGTCGTTTCAGCTATTCCTTTAGCTTCGCCTTTAGCTTCACCTTTTGCAATACCTTTAGCTTCACCTTCTTCCAGAATTTCTTGATATATCACTGATTCTCGCATAATCTCACTCCTGAAAATCTTCCTAATTACATCTTTTTTTAACACAATACCTGCTAAAACTGCACTAGCAGCAGCTATATTTCCTTGTATCTTTTGATCTGTAATGGCTGCTACTGCTTCTCCTACTTGGCTTAATACCATACATGAGAGATTGTTGAAAATAGCAAGTCTTGATATTTTACCATATCAAACTCCAAAAATATTTAGGGTTTAGCATTGCTAAACCCCTACAAAATTAACTAACTAACTGCTAATGACTTCTTACTGTAATATTCGGTTTGCGGGTAAACGCTAATAATGGTATTTCCAACTTCAAAAAATGTCCCTGCTTGTTCATGTTTAGAAAATTGCAAATGGGGATATTTAGCAGCTAATTCATCAGCAGTCATGGCTTTAGCTGATATTTTATTTGGTAAAAGTCCTGTCGCCCCAATGTAAAATACCATAGGGGAAATATTTTCTTGGTAAGTTTGCTCAACATAAGCTGCTAATTTTTGGTAAGCTGTTGTCATAACTGTAATCAAATCTTCTCCATTGACAGATTTACCAGCGTGTTGAGCATATAATAGCAACGCTAAACGATGATCACCAACTTTATGGAGAATTTCCCCTACTTTACCACTGATATTAATTCCCAGAAAGTCGTCAAAAATGGGTTTCATCAAATCATCAACTTTAGTCAGTTTCATTCTTGCTGAAATGGCTTTTTGTCGAAAACCGATATTTTGATTTAACCCCATTTCTAAAGTTGGTTTAGGGAAAATCTCCCCAGTTTCTTTGTCATAAACCTCATATCTTCGCGCTAAAAATTGATTAGCAGCATATAATTTACTCAAATTGAGAATATCCTGATTACCAAACTCAATTTTATAACTGATATGAGAATCAATTGTATCTGGATATTCCTGAGTTTTAGGAAAATTCAGATAGAGATTTTTTGACAAATAATGTTGTTTTAATTCCTCTACCTGATTACTCACAAATACATCTGATTGATGGCGTAAATAAGCAGACAAAATACTCATAACAACTTTAATTTCTGCTAATTGAGTAAATAACCCATCAATACTACCAAACTTGATATTAACAGGAACTAATGGTAAATTATCTAACTGAATTATATATTCAGAATTAAAATCAAACTTGTCAGCAATAATTACACCTTTAGTTTGCAATAAATCAAATACTTTCTTGTTGCTGATTTTGATATTTAAAGCAGAAACATGAACTTTTCCATCTTTAACAATGGTATAGTTATTAAAATTATCCAAATCATGAGCCAGCAAACCCGCAACTTCAGTGATATGGGTATTATCTTCAGATTTTACCAGCTTAACCTTCCGGCTTATCAACATATTAATAGTAGCCGTATTGCGATTTATAGCAAATACACCCATTTGCACAAAATCACCAGCATAAACATCCTCAGTTTGTAACCAAGGAGTAATCAAATCACCATCAATATTTCTCGCACCTCTCACCCGTTTAATACCAGTTCGGTGGTAATCTTCCTTTAACTTATGTAAATTCAAAATGATATTTTGACGATATACCGATAAAATTTGGATAAGTTCTAACAGGGAAATCTGGTGATTTAACTTCGACATAAAACCCCCTAACTTTTATTAGGTAAAAACTCAATTTTCCTCTCCCCGTCTCCCTTAGGGTTCACCAGTCGCCTACGGAGGGAAACCCTTCTACAGCGCTGGTTCACTGCGACTCTGCGTGAGGAAAATCCATATTTCCCTCATTATAGTATATTCGTACTAAAAAGTCAAATTATCTGAATGAAGACTAAGATAAAAATAGCTTTACACTTCTTCATAATTAAAACAAAACAATGGCGAGAGATTTACGGGGATTCATTAAAATTCTAGAAGGAAGAGGACAATTAAAGCGAATTTCGGCTTTAGTTGACCCAGATATGGAAATTGCAGAGATTTCCAACCGAATGCTGCAAAAAGGTGGTCCAGGCTTAATCTTTGAAAACGTCAAAGGTGCATCTTTCCCCGTTGCGGTAAATTTAATGGGGACAGTGGAAAGGATATGCTGGGCTATGAACATGGAAAAACCAGAAGAGTTGGAAACCCTGGGAAAGAAGCTGAGTATGCTTCAGCAACCCAAACCACCCAAAAAGATTTCCCAAGCCATAGATTTTGGTAAAGTGCTGTTTGACGTAATCAAAGCCAAACCGGGAAGGGACTTTTTTCCCCCTTGTCAACAAGTGGTAATTGAAGGGAATGATTTAGATTTAAATAAGTTACCTTTAATACGTCCTTATCCGGGAGATGCCGGAAAGATTATTACGCTAGGATTGGTAATTACCAAGGATTGTGAGACGGGAATCCCCAATGTCGGTGTGTATCGGTTACAGCTACAATCTAATAATACGATGACCGTACACTGGCTATCGGTGCGGGGAGGGGCGAGACACTTGCGGAAAGCGGCAGAACGTGGTAAAAAGTTAGAGATTGCGATCGCTCTGGGTGTTGATCCTTTAATCATTATGGCAGCAGCCACACCCATTCCTGTAGATTTATCAGAGTGGTTATTTGCTGGATTGTATGGCGGTTCGGGAGTCAACTTAGCCAAGTGTAAAACCGTAGATTTGGAAGTTCCCGCAGATTCCGAGTTTGTTTTAGAAGGGACAATTACACCGGGGGAAGTTTTACCAGATGGACCCTTTGGCGACCACATGGGATATTATGGCGGTGTGGAAGATTCGCCTTTGGTGCGGTTTCAGTGCATGACACACCGCAGAGATCCAATTTATCTTACCACATTTAGCGGTTTGCCACCGAAAGAAGAAGCCATGATGGCGATCGCTCTTAACCGGATTTACACCCCCATTTTACGGCAACAGGTCTCAGAAATAGTTGATTTTTTCCTGCCAATGGAAGCGTTAAGTTACAAAGCCGCAATTATTTCCATAGATAAAGCCTATCCTGGACAAGCACGACGAGCAGCTTTAGCGTTTTGGAGTGCGTTACCACAATTTACCTACACGAAATTTGTGATTGTCGTTGATAAAGATATCAATGTTCGTGATCCTCGTCAAGTTGTTTGGGCGATAAGTTCCAAAGTTGATCCTACCAGAGATGTATTTATTTTACCAAATACTCCCTTTGATACTTTAGATTTTGCTAGTGAGAAATTAGGGTTAGGTGGGAGAATGGGAATTGATGCCACTACAAAAATTCCTCCAGAAACAGAACATGAATGGGGTGAACCATTAAAATCAGATATTGATATTGCTGCAATGGTAGAAAGACGCTGGCAAGAATACGGTTTAGCTGATTTACAATTAGGAGAAGTTGATCCGAATTTGTTTGGTTATGATATGAAGTAATACCCACACTTTCCCTTCTCTATCAGGAGGGGAGTGTGATTTTAAAATTGAAAATTTGGAGAACATAACCATTTTATCTACAATAATAAAAGTATTTTTATGTCTTTATTGTCTATCAAAAGGATTGCTTTTACCATCCCCATCTATTCACAGGGATGGTTAATAGCTATATATTAGCCTTCAACAGTGATTTTACCAACCATGCCAGCACCACGGTGGGGTTGGCAATAAAAGGTATAATCACCAGCAGGAGCGTCAGCAGGAAAAGTGGTTGTTTGTTTTTGTCCGGGATTTAGTAATAACTTTGTATGGGATAAAGCTTTCGCTAATGCTTTGTCATGAGCGGGGTTTTTAGCAGAATCAAATACAACGTTGTGGGGAGGAACTTTGTTGTTTATCCATTCAATAGTGTCACCAGGCTTAACAGTCAACTGCTTTGGTTGAAAAGCCAACAAGCCTTTATCACTACCTAGCTTAACTGTGTATGTTTCCGCAGATGCAGTAGGGGTAAATACCGCAAAGCTACCAAAAATTACAATAACTGTTAATACAGCTAGGCTTAAGCGTCGCAAAGTTGCTGCGATAGATTTCATGGTTCTGTCCTGTGGAAGTATGTTTATTTTTCTGATCTCATTTTAAATACAATCAATGCCAAATATGACAGGTTGTCATATATTTATTTTTCTAAATTTCCTAAAGGTTAGTTTAAATTACCAAAATAGGGTATGCAAATATCTGCGAGAATGACTGCGCTAAAGCAAAGAGTAACGCACTAGTTTCGGTCAAATCAGAATTGCAGGTTACTAAATTTGCGTTCCCGAGAGACGTTCCAGAGAACGTCCCTACAAGGGTTCTAGGAAACGCACATTTAATTTTTGGAGATATCTATTGATCTTCTAACTGACTACTGAATTCTCTCGGTGAACGTTGTTTTAACTCGACTGACTCAGTGCGGGGTAATAAGTCAAATACTTCTCTCAATTTGTCGTCTATTTCCTCAAAAGGGACTTGACCTTTTTTATTGAAAACTACCTTACCCGACTGGTCAAAAACTACAACTTGAGGCACACTTCCTCCATAATAATATCCTGGTTCATTCGGTTGATAGGTTTTGTCAGCTAAAAGAGTATCAACGCTGATAGGAATGATTTCTGTTGCGCGGCCATAGAATGCTTGCATTTCGGAAACAACCGGCGCATATTTTTTGCAATCGCTACTGTCATCAGTGTAGAATGTCACTATCGCTGGTTTATGTTCTGCTAATGTCTGAGCTAGTGTTTCTTTGGAAGGAACTAGAGAACCATTACCAGCATAAATTACAAAAATATTGCCATCATATCGGTCATCTTTAATACCTGCTAATGCTGGCTGCATACTAATTACGAATAGACAAACAAGCAGCAATAAGCATTTTGACACTAACTGGCGACCGTTAGCAATTATTTGAGTTTGTAAAAAAAGCCACTTTATGCTATTCATTAACAGAAACCTTGTCTTTGCTACTATTTTTTGTGAGTTTGTGCTGAACTGATGTTAACTGGTTTGGATAATAATCACACCCACGCACTATTTTTTAAGATAACCTTTACATGGTGTTTTCAGAGAAAAAATTATTTGTTAGTGAGACTATACTCATTTTGATGCTATCTTTTCTAATTAGTTAAACTTACACGAAATGAAGATGAAGTTCTATAGAATAAGATTTCTGGAATAATTGACCGCAGATAAACGCAGATAAACGCAGATAAATACGGATGAAATTCTTTTTGCAATTATAGGTTATTTATAAATCATGACTGTAGGTAAGAAAATAAAAGTTATAGATAGACTCCGCTTGGGTTTTGCGGTATCAATGGCCAAAAGTGTCACGTTTTTGGTGAGGTCACTGGGTCTTGGTGCTGCTAGTGTTTTACCCGGTTCGATTGCGCGACGGATAGAACCTCGCATTTTGGAGTTATTGAGTCAGCAAGTGAAAAATGGGATAATTCTCATTGCGGGGACGAATGGAAAGACGACTACTGCTTTACTATTATCCACTATTTTAGAACGGAAGGGTTTCCGTGTTGCCCATAATTCTACAGGTGCAAATTTAGAAAATGGGTTAGCAACGGCTTTAATAGACAATGCTAATTTATTGGGAAACCTCAATGTAGATTATGCAATTTTGGAAGTTGATGAAAATATAGTTCCCAAGGTTTTAAAACCGCTACAACCTCGAATTATTCTTTGTTTAAATCTGTTCCGTGACCAATTGGATAGATATGGGGAAGTGGATAGTATTAGTAAGCGGTGGACTAAGGTGATTGCTACTTTACCCGCAACAACTGTAGTTATTCCCAATGCTGATGATCCGACTTTATCCTATTTGGGTCAACAGTTACCCCAAAAGGTTTTATTCTTTGGTTTAAATGAACCTAAAAATTATTTAGAAGCTATTCCTCATGCTGTGGATTCTATTTATTGTCCTAGCTGTGGTCATGCTTTAGATTATCAAGGGGTTTATTTGTCCCATTTGGGAGATTTTACTTGTCCTAGTTGTGGTTTTACTAAAAGTCAACCCGCATTATTAAGCCAGGAATGGTCACAAATTCTTGTGGGTTTGTACAACAAATATAATACTTTAGCCGCAGCCACAGCAGCAAAAGAATTAGGAGTTGATGAAGTTAGTATTAGAGATGGAATTAATAATTTTCAAGCTGCTTTTGGTCGTGCAGAAGATTTGGTAATTGATGGTAAACGGGTGCGGATTTTATTATCAAAAAACCCTGTAGGAACAAATGAAACTATTCGCGTCGTCACTGAAAGTACCGATAAAACTACTTTATTGGTGTTGAATGACAGAACCCCAGATGGTACTGATGTATCATGGATTTGGGATGTGGATACAGAAAAGTTGGTAGCACGGGGTGGAACGTTGATTGTCAGTGGCGATCGCGTGTATGATATGGCTTTACGTCTGCGTTATAGTCAGGAATCTCTGGACAGTGACATCAATCTGATTGTAGAGTCAAATTTGCAGCAAGCGATCGCTACTGCTCTAGAGCATACACCAGCAAATGAAACCTTACACATTCTCCCCACCTATTCAGCCATGCTAGAAGTCCGAGAAGTATTGACTGGTAGAAAAATCCTCTAATAACTAACAACTGTACGGGCGAAGCATTTGGAGAACTATTTTTGGCAATGACCAATAATTTATCTTCCAAATGCTTCGCCCCTACTGACAACTGACAACTGTACGGGCGAAGCATTTGGAGAACTATTTTTAGCAATGACCGATAATTTATCTTCCAAATGCTTCGCCCCTACTAACAACTGACAACTGACAACTGACAACTGACAACTTATGAAAATAGTCAAACTGATTTTGCTGGCTTTTCCTATGTTTTTAGCATCTCTGCTATTGGTAGTTAACCCAGCACACGCTTCTAAATTCAAAGCTGCACACGCTGTCCAAATGATTGTGGTGACATCTACTCAAGCAAATTTTGATATAGCTACACCGCAAATAAATAGCATCACACATTCTGTAATACAACAAATTGGTTGCAATTGCACTAATTGTGTTCAAGCTAATTTACAGAAATTACAAGGTAAGTTACCTATGGCTGGAATTTAATAAATTAGAACAATAAATGTTTTACAAGACACAGCAAGTCTGTGTCTTTATTACTTTATATAATTATTTCTGGACTTTTTAATATATTCATCAATTACAATCAATTATGTCAGCAAAAAAACTATCTACATATTTATTGAAAACTACCATTTTAGGTTTAATGGTTGGTTTATCTGGATGTGGAAATAAACCTATTAATACAACATATAATACCACTAATAAAAATATTAATAATAATTTACCCTTTGTAGTAGCAACTAATAGCGTAATTTGCGATTTAACAAAACAAGTTGCTGGAGATACAATTAATCTGATTTGTTTAATTCCTCCTGGGATAAATCCCATAAATTATAAACCCATTCCAGAAGATAATCAAGCCATTAAAAATGCTAATTTAGTATTGTATCATGGTTATAATTTTGAACCAGGGTTAATTAGAATTATTGAAGAGATTAAAAAACCTAAATTAAAAATTGCCGTTGCTAAAACTATGGGTGTAAATTCCATCCAAATCAGAAAAAATGGTAAGCAAATGATTGAACCTCATGTTTGGCATAATCCTAATAATACTATCAAAATGGTAGAAATAATTAATAGTAGTTTAGTTAAATTAGCACCAGAAAATAAAAATATTTATAATAAAAATACCAAAAAAGTAACTAAAGAAATTAATCAAATTAATAGTTGGATTAAAGGCAGATTAGCTAGTATTCCCGATAAAAATCGGAAATTAGTGACAACAAATTCCGCCATGATTTATTATGTCAAAGCTTATGATATTCCCTATTCAGTCAATTTAGGTAACGTCAAAAATACAGGAAAATTGACAGATACAAAAGTCATGAATTTAGCTAGAGATATTCAAAAATATCAAGTACCAACAATTTTTGCAGATACAAATACCAATTCTAATTTACTCGCACCTGTAGCGACAGCAGCGAAAGTAAAGGTTTTTCAAAGACCACTTTATATTGACGGACTAGGTGAACCAGGAAGTGACGGAGAAACCTATCAGAAAATGATGGCTGCTAATACAAGAATCATTGTAGAAGGATTGGGAGGAACATATTTGAAATTTGAGCCTAAAAATTCTCGAAATAAATAGCTACTGGATTTCCATAGAAACAAAATATTTGTTACTTACGTCTAATCACTAAGTTGCTGCCACAAGTAATGCTACGCTTGAAATTTATACAGCATTGGATTGGGTGTAATGTTACCAGGGAACACAACTAATATGAAGCATCTATCGTACCGATATGGTATTTTGACGCTGTTTTCTATGTTTAACCTCATGGGTATGACTAGCAATAACAGCGTCTTGGCGTTACCAGAGGGGGACATAGCAAATCAAGTTTGCACTAAAGGAGGGGCTGCTGTTGTCACCGTTAAAAATGGTAATGGACATGGTAGCGGTTTTCTGGTCAGTCAGGATGGTTTAATTATTACCAATGCTCATGTAGTTGATGGTGGTCCTAGCGTTGTCACCGTGGCGTTTCGAGATGGTAAGCAAGTACCCGCCGATGTGATCGGTTTTGCGAGGGGTGGAGTGGATTTAGCGGCTTTAAAAATCCAAAATCGCAAAAATTTACCACATTTGAATTTAGCTCGTCCTGGGACAGCAAAAGTGGGTTATCAAGTATTTGCTATTGGTAGTCCTCTTGATGCTGATAACCGTGATACCTGCACTCAAGGAAATATTAGCCGCATTCGTCCAGATGGAATTATTCAACATACTGCAACTTTGAATCTGGGAAACTCTGGCGGACCATTATTAAACTCCAAAGGGGAAGTTATTGGTGTCAATACCAGCGTGGCTACATCTTTTGTTCTCGATAGTGAAGGTAATCCCATTGGTCGGACACCAGGGGGAACTGGAATTAACCTTTCTCAACCGGGGGAAAAAGTCAAATCTTTTTTAGCAGATATTAGACAAAAAAAAGTTTCTCCCGTATCAACTTTAGATAAACCAAAAGAAAACTCTGTAGAAACTATTGCACTTGATGGTCAAGTAATTAATGGTACTTTAAATGGCAGTCCTGATTATTATACATTTTCAGGTAAAGCAGGACAAAAAGTTGTGATTGAGATGAATAGTCAGAAGATTAATTCATTTTTAACTTTAGCTCAGGTGATAGAATCTGCTAACGGAAAAGAGTTGGAAAAAGTTGCTGAAAATGATGACAAAGGAGCAGGTAATTTTAATGCTGAAATTGTCACCACTTTACCAGCAGATGGCATTTATTTAATAGTTGCCAAATCTTCACAAAGGGGGGAAACTGGTAGTTATAGTTTACGCGCAACTGTCCAACAGTAGGTTGGGTTGACAAAGGAAACCCAACATTCATAAACGATAAAGTTCTAACCTTGTTGGGTTTCGCTATCGCTCTACCCAACCTACATTTTGACTACATTTTGACAATCAACATCAATTTTTTAATCAAGGACTCAAAAATCATGAAATTACAATCATTCTGCACTGCATTGGGATTAACAGCTTTAACATTAAGCGTCAGCACATTTCCTGGTTTTAGTCAAGATAATTCTTCTGCAAATCAACCAAATCAAGTGACTTTCTTCTGTCAGGAAGTATTTGATTCAGCCAGTGGTGAAAAAATTCCGGCTACAGTTGCTTGGATTCCCGAACGTCAAGCTCATGTCCGGTTTATTGGTTGGAAATCTGAAGCTTTTCCGCAATGGAGTCCTAAAAAACGTTGTCAAGTCGTCTCTGAGAAGTTTCAAAAATTTCATGAAGCAGGCCTTTTGAATTACCTAACAACTGGTAAAAACAAAGGTTTTCCTGTGATTTGTGTTGCGAAAACTAATCAAGAAACTTGCAATGGAAGCAATCAATTGTTTACCCTAAAAAATGGTAGTGATCCTGAATTAGTTTTAAAACAACTTGTTAATATAGCCGTGGGGACAAGTTCAAAAGAAATTCTACAAAGTACAGGAGGTAAAACGTATGTCAATGTGGGTAATTATTTGCAGAATGCACCCGTTGTTAATGTGGAAAAATAGGCGATAAAATAGCCGAGCCGAGTCATTTATCCGGGGAATAAATTTCCCGTCTTAGAGGGTGTTTGAAAAGTTATGGTTGATGTATCAAATATTTTTTACCCCACCGATTTTTATTGTTTCCCCCCTTTACAAGGGGAAAGGGGGGTAGCAATGTGATGAAAATTACGGAATACCACTTTTCAAACATCCTCTTATAGCCTAGTCATTTATCCGGGGAATTAATTCCCCGTCTTATAGCCTAAGTCGGTTAAAACCGACTGGGAATTAAGGACGGAAATTGATTGACAACTATTTGTAGATAAACATCTATAAATTCCCCAACCCATTACCAAAATCTGATAAGATGCCCAAACAACATCTTACCAATTAGTCGGTTTTAACCGACTTTAGCTATCAGACAGGGGATTTATTCCCTGGCTAAATGAATCACTATTGAATGACTAATGAACTACTGACTAACTACAAATCATCTACCAATCAACAAATACCATGAACCGCAAAATTGCTATCATTTCCTCCTTATTATTCCTATCTTTCCCTCCATTGACATTAGCAAATCCTCCTCATTCTTTGACTCAAACATTTACATCACCTACCTGCAATATAGAACCAGAAAACGGTGAGACTGGAGAATATTCACCACAACAACTCCAAAATATTGCTAAACAAATTACAGTCAGAGTAATTGGTGATAATAACGGTGGTTCAGGAACAATATTTGCTAAAAAGGGAAACTCTTATTTAGTTGTAACTAACGCTCATGTACTTCTGGGAGTTAATAAAATGCAAATTAAAACACCTGACGGTAAAACCTATTCAGCCCAAATTCTTCCTAATACTAATTTTGGTAACTTAGATTTAGCCGTCTTGCAATTCACCTCTAATCAAATATATTGTTTACCTCCAGAAATTGCTAGTTTCGATATTAATAAAGATACAGAAGTTTTAGCCGCTGGATATTCTAGCAGCAAAGGTGAAATAGCTTTTAGAACTGGAACAGTACAACGAATAATTTCTCAACCCAGTTTAAAAGAAGGATATGAAATTGGCTATAGCAGCGATATTGAACAGGGAATGAGTGGCGGTGCAATTATTGATAGTCGAGGCTATCTTCTGGGAATTAATGGTAAAAGTGCTTATCCTGTGTTAAATTCTGGCTATGTTTATGCAGACGGAAAACGCCCCACAGATACAGAAATTCAAGAACTGCGAAAACTGAGTTGGGGAATACCTATCAAAACTCTTTTAGCTCAAGTAAAACAAGAGATTCTTACCGCTTATTCTTTACCTATACCAGATGAAAAACAGGGAATATCACAAGGAAAATTAACAGGCTGGTTAAAAGATTTAGAACAAAAGGCTAAACAAATCACCGTCAGAATTGATAGCAGTAGCGGGGCTAATGGTTCAGGGGTAATTATCGCTAAGGAAGGGGATATTTACACCGTTTTAACTGCGGCTCATGTTCTCTGTGAACGGGAAGATGCGACAAAACCCTGTGGAGGATTTAATTATCAAATCCTCGCCCCAAATGGTAAACAATATGCTGTGGAGAAAAGCAGTATTAAATTAGAAGAAGGGGTAGATTTAGCGGTAGTTAAATTTAGAAGCCAGGAAAATTATCAAGTTGCAACTTTAGCAAATTATCCCATAAAAGATGGTGAATATATGTTCACTGCGGGTTATCCCAAATTAGGAGATAAATCACCTTGGCGGTTCACATTGGGACAGATTTTTAGTAAAGAACAAGGATTATTCCAAACTACCCAATCAGACTTTAATAACAACAGTTCTGGTACATCACAAGCCGCAATTTCCTTAACAGGAGGATATGAATTAGTTTATAGTAGTATCACCTTTGGGGGCATGAGTGGGGGACCTGTATTAGACTCCCAAGGGCGGGTAATTGGTATTCATGGTAGGACGGAGGGAGAAGTTGCTATTGATAATAATAGTAGTAGTGGCGGGACAATCCAATTAGGTAATAGTTTGGGTATTCCGGTGAGTACCTTTTTGGCATTAGCCACCCGACTGAATACCCAAGCACAAAAGATAGAAACCACCCCACCAGCAGAACTAAATAAACAAAAAGCTGATTCTATTCAAACAGCGAGATTATCAATAGATGTTGACAAAGGAAATACTACCGCCAGTCAATGGTTAGAAAGGGGAAATCAACTGTGGCGGTTAAATCGTTATCCAGAAGCAATACAGGCTTTTGAAGCAGCAATTAACCAAAAACCAAAGTTTATTCACTTAGCTTATTATGGTAAGGGTTTGGCGTTAGGTTGGAGTGAAAAATATCCAGAGGCTATAGCTGCATTTGAGCAAGCAGTGAAATATAAGCCTGATTTTGTTCCTGCTTGGTATAATTTAAGTGTAGGCTATAGATATTCAAACCAACTGGACAAAGCCTTAGCAGCCATAAATAAAGCCATTCAACTCCAGCCCAGTAATCCTAATTCCTATAATCAGAAGTGCGGAGTTTTAGGGGATTTAAAAAAATATAGAGAAGCAGCAGCAGCGATAAATAAAGCCATTGAACTCAGTCCCCGTGCAGCATTTTACCTCAGCCGGGGAAATGTCCGTGATGATTTAGGAGATAAGCCAGGAGCAATAGATGATTACAACCAAGCTATCAAGATTAATCCTAACAATGCCCAAGCCTACAACAACCGGGGAATTGTCCGTTATGAATTAGGAGATAAGCCAGGAGCAATAGATGATTACAACCTAGCTATCAAGATTAATCCTAACAATGCCAATGCCTACAACAACCGGGGACTTGCCCGTGCTGAATTAGGAGATAAGCAAGGAGCAATAGATGATTACAACCAAGCTATCAAGATTAATCCTAACAATGCCAATGCCTACTACAACCGGGGAATTGTCCGTTATGAATTAGGAGATAAGCCAGGAGCAATAGATGATTACAACCAAGCTATCAAGATTAATCCTAACGATGCAAACGCCTACAACAACCGGGGACTTGATCAAGATTAATCCTAACGATGCAAACGCCTACAACAACCGGGGACTTGTCCGTTATAAATTAGGAGATAAGCCAGGAGCAATAGATGATTTCAACCTAGCTATCAAGATTAATCCTAACGATGCAAACGCCTATGGTAATCGCGGGCTTGTTTATTATCAACTTGGTGACAAACAAAAAGCAATTGAAAACTTACAACGAGCAGCGCAATTATTTCTTGCTCAAGGAGATACTGCTAGTTATGAACAAATAATGAATTTATTAAAGAGGTTATAGACAGCCATTCATTTAGCCATTTATCCGGGGAATAAATTCATCGTCTCATAGCGGAAGTCATTTATCCGGGGAATAAATTCCCCGTCTCATAGCGAAAGTCGGTTAAAACCGACTGGGAATTAAGAGGAGGAAATTGATTTATAAGCGTTGGTAGATAAACCTCCAAAAATTCCCAAAACCTGATCAAATAAATTCCCCAATCCATCACCAAAACCTGTTAAAATACCCAAACAACATCTTAAAAACTAGTCGGTTTCAACCGACTTTAGGTATCAGACAGGGAATTTATTCCCTGGATAAATGAACCGACTGGGAATTAAGAGGAGGAAATTGATTTATAAGCGTTGGTAGATAAACCTCCAAAAATTCCCAAAACCTGATCAAATAAAATCCCCAACCCATCACCAAAAACTGTTAAAATACCCAAACAACATCTTAAAAACTAGTCGGTTTTAACCGACTTGAGCTATTAGACAGGGAATTTATTCCCTGGATAAACGTATTCCCTGGATAAACGTATTCCCTGAATCAATAAACCCCTGATTATTTTAAAATCAATTATGGCTTTGTGGAGATTGTATTATCATATTATTTGGGCTACGAAAAAACGCGAACCTTTAATAACCAATCATATAGAACAGAAATTGTATGGTTATTTAATTGGTAAAGCCGACCATTTAGGTTGTATAATTCATGCCATTGGTGGAATTGAAGATCATATTCATTTAGTGGTTTCCATTCCTCCTAAATTATCTATTGCTGAATTCGTGAAAACCTTAAAAGGCAGTAGCGCTTATCATTATAATCATTCTTTAAGTGATGGAAAACAAAAATTTAGTTGGCAGGAAGGATATGGTATATTTTCTCTAGGAGGTAAGCAATTACCAGAAGCCATTAATTATGTAAATAATCAAAAAATACATCATTTGCAGGGAACAACAATTCCATTATTAGAACAAGAAACAGATTTAGATAAACCTCCTGAACCTGTAAAAATATCGGTTGATAGCTAAACAAATAGCCAGGGAATAAATTCCCTGTCTTATAGCTAAAGTCGGTTAAAACCGACTGGGAATTAAAGTTATAAATTAATTCGATTCAGCCCAGTTTTTCGCCCAAGCTAGAGTTTTATGAACTTCCTCTAGTGTGGACGCTTCACAATAAAGACGTAAAACTGGTTCAGTTCCGCTAAATCTAATCATTAACCAACTTTGATCAGCCAAACGGAATTTATAACCATCAATTGTTTGACAACCAATGACTTCTTTACCCGCAATTTCTGTCAAAGGTTGAGATTGCAACTGTTTTAATAGTTGCCCTCTGACTTCCATATTTGCTAAAGGTAAATCAATCCGATCATAGCTGGATGAAAAACCAGTTTGTTGTTGTAAATAGCGATAATATTCACCTAAATCCAACCCCGATTCCACCACAGCTTCTAATACATAAAGTGCCGATAATAAAGCATCTCGTTCGGGAATATGGCTACCATAACCAATCCCCCCAGATTCTTCACCACCTAGCAATACCTGCGTCGCTAACATTCGGTCAGCAATGTATTTATAACCTACTGCCGTTTCATGGATAGAAAGGTTATGTAATGCGGCTACACGGGGCATTAAGTCCGAACCACTCACAGTTTTAACGATTTCGCCCTGAAAGTTGCGCCGGAGGGTGAGATGGTCAATTAAGATGGGAATTAAGATTTGAGAACTTAGAAAATTAGCATCTTGATCTACTGCCGCAATGCGATCGCAATCTCCATCAAATACCAAACCCACAGTTAAACCGGTTTTATTAATTTCCCTGTGGTTTTTGATGACTGTAAATAGCCGGGAAAGATACTTTGGTAAAGGTTCAGGCGCACCACCTTCAAATAGAGGATCACGTTCGCTATTAATTTCCTTAACTTGTTCTCCTAATAATCGTTCTAGTCCCCCAGCCGCAGCCCCGTGCATGACATCCACAAATACTGTTAATTTGCCAGAATTGATAACTTCTTTGATTTTGTGAATATCAACTTTAGCCGCCAATGCTTGACAATAACTCGGCCAAGGATCAAAGGTTTCTTCCTTACCTGAAATCGCTGCTGGGGCAACTTCTTCTGATAATAAAGCCTCTATCTCTTGAGTAACTTCCGGTGGTACTGAACCACCAAAAGCACTTTTAACTTTTAATCCTAAATATGTCCCAGGATTATGACTAGCTGTCACAACTAATGCCCCTAACGCTTTGAGTTCTTTAGCCGCCCAACTATAAGCCGGAGTTGGGGCAAAGGTTTCGCTAAACAGGACATCAAACCCAACTGCGGTGACAGCATTAGCCACCACACGGGCAAATTCTTCGGCCATAAATCGGCGGTCATAACCGACAATAATCGTCCGGCTACCTACTTCAGAAAAGTAAGTATTATGTAAAACTTTGGCTGCTACGGTTGCGACTAATGCCAGGCGTTCAAAGGTAAACTCCTCACCTATCACACCCCTCCAACCATCTGTACCAAACTTGATTGGGTTAGTTACAACTGACATAAAAATATCCTAAATTTCTAATTCAGGATTGGGGCGAAGCATTTGGAAGATAAATTATCGGTCATTGCCAAAAATAGTTCTCCAAATGCTTCGCCCGTACAGTTGTCAGTTGTCAGTTGTCTATTTCCTTTGACTCAACAAAGAAATCGCCATTGGTAAAATCCGATGCTCTTGGATTTGAATTCTCGCGTGTAGTGTTTCTGATGTATCATCTGGTAAAACGGGAACAGCCGCTTGGATTAAAATTTCGCCACTGTCAACTTCCAAAGAAACAAGATGTACAGTACAGCCCGTAATTTTGACTTTAGCAACTAAAGCCTGTTCTACAGCTTGCACTCCTTTAAAACTCGGCAATAAACTGGGATGGATATTAATCATGCGATTAGGAAAAGCGTCAATTAAAACTTGTGTTACTAATCGCATCCATCCTGCCATAATTACGAATTTAACATCATACTGCTGTAATGTTTGGACAACTTTATGATCAAACTTTTCCCGATTTTTATAGTCTCGATGATTTAACAATACAGATTCTACACCCCAATTTTCAGCCCTAATTGCTGCCTTTGCCCCAGGATTATTGTAAATTAGAACTTGAATTTTGGCGTTAATTTTACCGTCGGCAATAGCTTGGGCAATTACTTCAAAATTACTACCATTTCCAGAAGCCATAATTCCTAGTTTCAAAGGCTGATTAGACGAAACTTGGTGATGATAAATATCAGGATAAATAAGACTATCAGTAGTATTTAGTGGGGAATCGTGAATCATAGACAATAATTATTTTCACAAAATTTTTGAAGGTCGAGAGTTTCAGATCCCCGACTTCTCTAAGAAATCGGGGATCTTGTTATTTGTTATTGAGAAATTTTTCTGATTTATTAATCATAATCATCTAAATCAAATTAATCAAACAAATCATAGTTGAGACGTTATTTAAAATTCTCGTCTTAAAAAGATAAGAATGGCAATCGCTAACAACATAAAACTATAAAGCAAACCATATCCCGCATTGGTAATTAATGTAATTGTATCAGGTAGTGCTTGCAAACCGTAAACAGCATCATTTTTTAAATCTAATCTAGATAAATCTGGCAAGATCAGATATAAACTTTGGGTAATGCGTTCCATAGCAGGGTTCTGACTCAATTTACCTAATGCCACTAGATCTTGAGTAATATTCCCTATTAAATACACTGCAAATGTTAGGGCTGTAGCTATCAATGAACTAGTAAAAACGCCTAAAGTAATGGCTACGGCAGTAATTAAACATAATTGAAAAAAGATGAATAGCGTAGCCAAAAAAATGCTAGTAACCGGATAGGATACTTGACCAAGTTGTAAGAATCCTAAATAAATTATTGTCATTGAAGTAATTAAGACACCGATAACTGCTGATAATCCTAAATATTTACTGGCAATAAATTCACCGCGGCTGATGGGTTTGGTAATTAATACTAAGATAGTCCGTTTTTCAATTTCTTTGTTAACTAATCCCGTGCCGATAAATATAGCCACAATTAAACCAATGACGTTCATGGTTGCCAAACCAAAGTCTAAAAAGATTTTATCAAAAGTAGTGACAGCAAATTCGGGAATGGCACGGAAGGCAATACCCAGGATAATGGCATAAAAACCGATGATGTACAGGATGCGATCGCGGATCACTTCCTGAAATACATTCTTAGCCATGACGACAGTTCTCATTACATTCATAGTAATTGCTTATTCCTTCCTTATTGTTGTGCTGGTGGAGAACCCATGATAAATTTACTTGTGCGATCGCAAGTCAGACGGGCAATGGTGTTTTTATTATCTGTTTGTTTACCAGAGTTAGATGGTTCTATCAAACAAGATTTTTTCCAGTAATATCCTTGAGAGTTAGCGCCAGGTCCCCCCCAAATTGTCAAAATATCTAGTCTATATCCAGATTTAATATTGACTACACGGGGTTCAACTCGCCATAATAGCCTTTCTTGAGATTGACCTAAATTACTATTAATCGTTCTTCTCCCCAAGTTTCCTAGTCGCGGTTTAGCTTCTAGTAACCATTTTTCTACTTCGGCCCAAGGTTTATTGGCAATTTGTTGATTAACTAAAGGTTGCAATTTATTTAAGATCAAATCACCAGTTTTCGGCTTTTTGGCTGGTGGTTCTAATCTAATCACAAAAGCACTTTTTTGAAAATTATCTGCTCGTAAACTAGGATATTCTTTTAACCATTTATCTATGACAAAGTAAAACTGAAGCCAACAACTAATTAGCATACACCAAGCTAATAAAACTACAACTTTTTGACGATCTTGTAATTTAGGAAGTTTGGCTTTTGCTAATTTTCCACCTGTACCTTCAAAGAAATTAGGTATGGCTGTAACTATGGCAGCTATTGTTGGCCAAATAACTATCGTATTCGGTGTTAATACACCTTCTTTTTGTCCAAAAGCAAAGATACTCACTAAAAATCCCGTTGTTACTGCCCCCACTGGCATAAAAGTTCCCGGAACTCTTAAAGGATCATCGGTAGTATACCAAGCTGTTCCTGCTAATAAAAATAGCCAACCACAAAAGGCAATAATATCTTTGATATACCCTAGGGCAAAATATGATATTCCCCAAGAAAAAATACTCAAATAAATTAATGTTTGCCACGAGTATGCTTTAGCAGGTGTCAGAAATTTTTGCACTCCTGCAAATAAATCCTGAATATATTTAAATATGCCACGTATTTCCTTCAATAAAAAGTTCATGAGATTACCTCTAATTAATGCAATGATGAATATTGATCATTTTATCGAGAGCGAGCGAATTAGGATAATGAAGGTTATGGCACTGTAACTGAGTGAATTGGCTATTAAGGTTGCAGTTATTAAATTAGTATTTTGCAACTTAGCCATATTCATATAACTGGCTTTTTGCTGTGAAGAAATGATTTCTGTTTCTGTTTTTTTTCCTCCTTCTCCCATAAAAATTATGAGGATCTTCATTAGTAAAAATTTCACTAAAAAAGTCGCTATGAAAATAGTAAATGACAATAAAACTATTATTGTGCCAATGCTAGGATCTTGAAGTTTATTAAAAAATACATAATTAATCAATTCTTTTTTGATAGCGATAGATAATATTGGTTCGACTGTGAAAAACACAATCCAGCCAATTACACTCGAAAAAACATTTAAGGCTATAGCATAAAAAATGCTGGTTCTTTTATCAAACTTCAGCCATCTATTCAGAATATAAGCTTCTAGGGGAATGGCAATTAGTAAGAATAATATCTCAAAAAATATCGCCCCAATGGGCAAAATTATAGGTAGTGATAATTCATCAGACATAATGGTAACAACAAGAAGATTACATTTTTTTGACTTAGTTGTACAGAGTATAACTGAAAGAATACGGATAATCGGCAATTATCTCATTCTTCTGACATTTATGATCTGAGTGCGCCAAGATATTTAGATTAATTGTATTATACATTCATTAAACTGTAATACGCAGATAAAAAACCGCACATTCTAGACTCTAGTTTCGTTAAGATAAGGAATTGCCACTTTATAGCTTTTCAAAATATGACAAGGAACGGTATCGGTATTCGCACAGCGCAAGTGCGTTCTGAGCGGCTTACGGGTCAAATTCACGTCTATGATGGTATTGGGAAAGGTAAGTCCCAAGCAGCTTTAGGAGTGGTTTTGCGCTCGATTGGTTTGGGCATTAATACACCCAGTGATTCTAGCCGGGTTTTATTGCTGCGGTTTTTGAAAGGTCCTGAACGGGATTATGATGAAGATGGAGCGATAACTGCTTTACAGCGAGGGTTTCCCCATCTTATTGATCAGGTTCGCACAGGAAGAGCGGAGTTTTTTGGCCATGATCAAATTACACCTTTTGATCGAACTGAGGCTGCACGGGGCTGGGATGTAGCCAAAGGTGCGATCGCTTCCGGGTTGTATTCAGTAGTTGTTTTGGATGAAATTAACCCGGTTTTGGATTTGGGTTTGTTATCGGTGGAGGAAGTGGTAAACACGTTAAAATCTAAACCCCAAGAATTGGAAATCATCACGACTGGACGCGCTGCACCACAAGCATTGTTAGATATTGCGGATTTGCACTCGGAAATGAAACCCCACCACCACCCCACAGCCGCAGAACTCTTTATTGAAGGGATTGAAATTTATACAGGTGCAGGTAAGGGTAAATCTACCAGTGCTTTGGGTAAGGCTTTGCAAGCTATTGGGAGAGGTATCAATCATCCTGGTTCTACCCGTGTATTAATTATGCAGTGGCTCAAAGGTGGGAGTGGCTATACTGAAGATGCAGCTATAGCGGCTTTACAGCAATCTTATCCTGAAGTGGTAGATCATCAACGGTGTGGACGTGATGCCATTGTTTGGCGGAATTCTCGTCAAGATTTAGACTATATAGAAGCGGAGAGGGGTTGGGAAATTGCCAAAATTGCGATCGCTTCTGGTGTGTATAAAACTATTATTCTCGATGAACTCAATCCCACTGTGGATTTAGAATTGTTACCTGTTGATCCGATTGTCCAAGCTTTGTTACGTAAACCCCGTGATACAGAAGTGATTATTACCGGGCGCTGTCAAAATCAACCCGCTTATTTTGATTTGGCTAGTATTCACTCTGAGGTTTATTGTCATAAACACTATGCAAATCAAGGTGTGGAATTGAAACGGGGGGTTGATTTTTAAACCGATAATATCCCCGACTTCTTAAAGCAGTCGGGGATCTAGTTTTTAGTTTTTGTTTGGATTGAGAAAACCCAACCCAAAAATCACTATTAGCGATGTTCTTCTTGATTTAACCAAGTTACTAAATCAGCAATTTCGGAAATATTAAACAACGCTGCACCTAAATTTTCTAGCTGTTCAACCGATAAGACTTTTACTCTTTCAAGTATTTCAGAATCAAGTTGTCCAAAGCGTTGATTAAGTAACATTAGACAAAATTTAACTGCCTCTTTTTGTTCTCCTTTTCCTTCTCCCTTCTGCAAAATATCCTGATAAATTACTGATTCTTGCATAATATCCTCACTTAACAATTGACGAATAAAATCTTTTTCAAACCGTAACCCGGCTAAAATCTCTGTGTAAGCTGCAATATCCTGTTTAGTCTCCCTATCTGCAATTTTAGCAACATTATTAGCAATTTGGGATAATAAACCTTGGGGTGAATTTGTCCGGGTTAATGGTGCTAATGGTAATAATGGCAGACTATTCAAAAATAATTCTGGTTCTTCTTCCCACATTCTGATCACACGGTAACGATGTCTGGTTGTTTCGTTAACATATTCTTCAGTAAAAACAGTTGGATCATTTGTTTCTTGCAAGAAAATCACTACTTGGGTTACAGGAACTTGATATGTACGGATTAATCTCACTGAATAATCTAACTCTCTAAAAGGAATGGGAGGTTTAGATTGTGGGTTGGTTTGAAATTCAATATGTAAAATGCGATTTTCTGTTTGTAAGAAAGTGACAAAATCAGCGCGAATTGGTTCTATACTCAATTCTGTTTTTAAGACTTTGATGGTTTTTGGTTCTTGGGGAAGTAACCATTTAGCAAAGTCAAAGGGATATTTTTCTGCTAGTAGTTTACAAACGTTGTCAAAACTCATAGGGTTATTGATGTATAAATTAGAAAATTATTTTGGCTCTCCTAGTTTCACGGAAGAGATAAGATAATTAATTTGTATGTCCACATGAACGACAAACACGAACTTGCTGATTTTTTTCGTTAACTGTCAGCATCATTCCTCTTTTTCCACATTGAGGGCATTGGGGTCCAGTTATCTTCTTATCTTTAGGTAGCTTGATTTGGTGATTACAGGAACGACATTGACGGTAGCGATAATTTCCTTTGCTGACTGTCATTGCTGGTGTGCCACATTTTGGGCAAATATCTCCTTGAGTATAAATATTACTGTATTGCGCTCCACTTCCACAGTGAATACAAATATAATATCTTTTTTCCGGTGATTTATATTTACTTTCTCGACTATCAATTATTGCCTCACATCCCCAGCAGTCATTTAAGTAAATATTACGGTCATGACCAATTCCATGTTTACAAGAGAAAACTGTTACCCTGAATTTAGCCTGAAACGTAGCATAGAAGGGATGATGTGGCATCGTATCTTCACACACGGAACATTTTAATCTTAACCGAATTTCATTAATGCGATTAACCCAACCTGATAACTTTGGAACATAATCTTCAGGTTTTTCCATTTCCTTAATTTTCGGTACAATATCTGCTATTTCAAAAAGCTCTAGTAAAGACCAATCTCTCCAATCTTGTGAACAATCAGCATAAAGACGCGCACCATAATAAGATAATCCAGAACTGGAATTATCAGTTTTCTTAGAGTCGAATAAATCACAAGCTGTTCTTAGTCTTGGGCAGTAAGCAAGAGAGACTCGGTTAGTTTTTAACTGCTTATCTTCATCTCTTGCCCAAGGTTTTGCGACACAATATTTAACTTTTTTAGGTTTACATAAGGGAAGTAATGGGTCTATATCTATAGCTTCAGAAAAAGTCTTTGCTTGTTGTATTACATAATCTGTTAACAGGTCATGTACTTTTTGAAAAACTTGATTAGCACTATTTTGATTTTCTTTCACCCATATAATGTTGAGTACGCATCTAACCAAAGAGTCATTTTCTGGATAACTTTTTATGATTTTATTCAGTGCATTTAGAAAGTTAGATGTATTTTTACTTTCTTTCTCCAACCGATAAACACACATTATTTTTGCTTTTCTCGATAAATAACGCCAAAAGGATAAGTCATCAGATTCTATTAATGACCATATTAAATTAACTTGCTCATCTGGAGGTAAGAAAGAAAAACATTGAAGTATGGGTTCTTGATATTTTAACCATTTTGGTAGTCTTTCTATTAATTCAATCTGTTCTTTAATAGAAAAAGTTTTAAGAATATTTCCTATTTTTAGGATAATATCTTTATTTTCTACTGCATCTTCTTTTTTAAGCTTGGATAAAAGTATATTAACTTTCTCGTGTGCTGGTAAAAACTCTAATATTTCATCGCATTTTTTTACACTCTCTGATAGTAAAGACAACAGTTTCAGAAGATTATTGTTTAAATTTTCAGTCAGTAATTGTGAAATTCTAGCTATGATAAATTCATGATCATTAACGTTATTCTTAAATTTTTCTACAAGGATAGTAATTTGTTCAATAGATGGTAAAAATATTAAAATAGCATCGTGACTTTTAATCCAATATTTATCTTGAAATATGGAAATTAGTGAAGGAATTTCTTCTAGTGCAGATTCTTCAAGTATTTTAGCAATTTCTAAAAATTTATCTTGATGACTTAAATCTTTTTGATTACTAATTTGACTAACAAGTATTCCAATACGTCTATCTCGCGGTGCTATGGTCCAAATCTGTTTTTCTAGAATAATATAATTAGGTATTACGCCCCACAGAGAAATTGATGCTGAAACTTCTAAAATATCTTGCAAATCATTTAATAGTGTTTCTTTAATATGAGAATCATTTTGCACATGACTTATAAGTTCAATTAAGCATTTGATCTGTAGTTCTTGATTCAGTTTTTTACGATTTTCTGGAGCATCTAAATATAATTCATACAACTTATTTATAACCTTATTGCATAAATTTGACTTAAGATTTTGAGACTTGTTTATTATATTAAATATGTCTTCTCGTAAACTATCATCTATTTCTTTAGTGAAATCGTCCCTTAAAATTTGTAAGAATAGTTGACGTTGATCTTTATCAGGTAATACTGGTGTAAGACTTTCAACTTCAAAGTAAAGCGATATAGGTTCTGGTAGATCACGTAAAAAACGTCGTTTTTCCCATAATGCGTATCTGTTTAATTTTTGAGATGCTAAAGATACAGCTTCATCTAGAGAATGATTATTGAGATAACCCCAAAGTCCAAAAGCACAAAATCTAGGATCTTTGTGGCTCAGACAACGTTCAATAATATCTGAATCTGTTTCTTCTTTATTAAGTAAGTGTACATTTATTGCTTTACATTCATTGCCATCTTGTTGCAATTCAAATTTCACAAGTCTTCCAGATTGTAAATCTAATTCGGAACAATTAATTTCTTTTTTATGTACTAATATATTATCTTGATAATCAGAATCTATAAACCAATAATTATTGGGATGAGTAGAGTTACAAAAATTTTTAAGTTTGCCAACTTCCTTAAATAAATTTAAGTTTTTAGCTATTGCTTTATTAGTTTGCGGATTTATTTTTACATTAAATGTGACTAATATTCCCTCGCTTAAACAAGTTTCTTCACAACGAACTTGCTCTCTATAGACTTTTATTTGTGATCCATCTTCACGTTGAATATACCCAAAATTATTTTCTCTTCCTCTTGTGGAGTCATACCCACCAAACCACTTTACAAAACCAATTTCCCTCATGGTTCACCTGTGTTTATATTAGTCTTTATTAAATCCTGCAAATCCTTAAATCCTGTAAATCCTGATTCAGACAAATTAAATATCAGGTTCAACACCCAACTTTCTTAACTGTTCTATCAACCTTTCCTTTTGTTCTATTGGAGTCAAAACCCAATTACCAGAAACATCATACCAGCGTAACCAAGGCTGCTGAATATTATTATAAGTTCCTTCCCAAACTCCCAAACCTAATTCTATTTCTGGTATCCAAAAACGAGAATCTGATGATGATAAATCTATTTCTGCATAACGACCACCATCTAATTTAAACATTCTAAATTCATACTTGTAACGGTCAAAAATAGCATAATAGGGAATCCTTAAAATCTGTTCATAAACTTCCCATTTTGTAGGCGGTTTTTCCACATTCCGCAAAGTCTGTCCTAAATCTTCCTTTTCAGTTCCTGGTGATAGTAATTCAACTATAATAAAAGGAGTAATTCCCTCTTGCCAAACTACATAACTTAAACGTAAATCACCATTTTTATAAAGAGGAGAAACATCCACAGATACAAACCAATCTGGTCTTTTGTACCATGTTGGATGATGAGGATCATAATAAAGATTCATGTCACTAGCGGTAAATATTTTGTTGCTAGGATAGGTAGGAGAATTAAAAGTTTCGTCTAATAAACGAGGTTGTAATAAATGAAATTGATCAGGCAAACCTTTCTCCTCTGGATCTTCACTTTTGAGATCATACATCGTTGGTAACACTTCTTGAGGTGAACGGGGTGGATCTGTTTGATACATATTACTATTCCTGGAAAATTTAATTTATTGTGTGTTCACAGTGTTTTTAAACCTACGCAGGTGGGTTTTGTCTGTTTAGCCGCGACTTCTAGTCGCCCATGTTAATAAATCATAACTCATCCTTTCCCAACCGCAGACAAGAACATTTTTGCAAAAAAACCGCTGCTTTTTGATCAGCATCTGGATTATTAATATGTATTGGTGTTGGTCGAATAATCCCCTTAAATAAATCATCTAAACCGTAGGGAGTAAAAAATTGCCATTCTCCCTGTTTAGTCATCCTAACTCCTACAGCAGTCGCCGTATGTAACCAATTTGTAATCCCATCTTCTGTACTATTAAAAATCATATTTCCAGCCCGCCAATTTCCAAAACTGGCTTGATTTTTGACATCAAACTCCTGTTCAGGAAATTGTGTTTTCAAAGTAGACTTAGCAAATAATTCTTGTTCACGGTTTCCTACATGATCAAAAAAAGCAATATCAAAATCTTTAACAAATAAATCACATTCTTGCCCAAACAGAGAACGCCAAACTGTGTTTCTGACTGCACCTCCAGCCAACCACCAGTTAGGTAAATCGAGTTGGGCTATTGCAGGTAAGACGGTGGCAATAATAGAATTAGAAAGAATAATTTGTAATTGTGTATTATTATTCATAATGTATAATTTAGAGGAGCATGAATAATATGACCATAGATAGTAATACTTTGGATTTAGTGACTGGAGGATTAGCAATGATTATTTTGGCAGGGGGGATGTTAATGATGTTTACTACCATTTTCAGCACTAAAAAATAATCAATTACCTCACCCAGTATTTCTGGGTGATCAATAATATCAGTTAAGAAACATCAGCACCAAAGGCTATTCTAATTACCCAAAATATCATTAAAGTGGCGATCGCTAACCAATCACCCATTTTCAACTTTAACTCTTGCCATTTAACTCGATGTTCATTAGGACTCGTAAAACCCCTTACCATCATCGCATTTGCCATTTGTTCCGCCCGCAAAAGCAGATTTTCTAATAATCTCTCAGTCACAATTAACCAAACTTTTGCCCCTCCTTTTAATCCTAGCTTTTTCCAATTAATTGCCCTAGTCATTACAGAACGCACTAGGTTTTGGATTTCTTCTAAAACTAGGGGAATAAACCGCAAAGATAAAGTTAACGTCAGGGTAATTTCTGTAACGGGAATATTGAACCTTCTCAACGGCTGCATTAAACTTTCCATTCCCGAAGTAATTTCTTCTGGTGCAGTTGTGAGCAAATATAAATTAGTGCTGTAGATTAATGTAAAAACCATTGTACTCAAGCTAATTGCCAAATCCAAAGAACGGCGATTTACTTTCACAAATCCTTTATCAAATAGCACATAGCTATATTCTTTATTACTATCTGCTAATTCGGGAGTAACTTGGATCTTTTTATCAGTTATTGGTTGGGTGAGGATTTGTTCATTTGCAGGTAAGCGAGACTGATAACTTACACCTAATCCATCAGGACTAATGGAGGCAATGACTAATACCATAAATGATAATATCAACAACCAGCCCATTTGTTGTCGCCATACTCGCAGGGGAATTTTGGCAAATACAGTAAAAGTAATTAGCAGTAATACCAATAATACCCGCCAATAGTTATTAGCGACAATATAGCTACTCAGAAAGCTCAATAACCAAATTAACTTAACTCGCGGGTCGAGTTTATGTAACCAAGTTTGCGGTTCTTCTAAGTAAAGTCCGAGAGGAAGCGATCGCAATAAATCCATATTTTGTCAGTTGTCATTGGTCAGTTGTCATTGGTCAGTAAGCCACCCGGAAATAAAACTCCGGTCTAATAGCTAAAGTACGTTAAAACGCACTCTGATTAACTCAAAATCAAAATTTATCCTATTTCTAGAATAAATAAACATAACACAGTCGGTTTTAACCGACTTTAGCTTTTAGACAGGGAATTTATTCCCTGGCTTCCTTTTTGGCTTCCTAACTGACTCCTGACTCCTGACTCCTTACGTTTCCTATTTTACACGAGTAGCTCGGTTTGGACCGCCAATTTCCACGTCTCGAACTTTCTTACTGCGCCAAAATAGCCGAATGGGTGTACCTTGAAAGCCTAACTGTTTTCGGAATTGGCGTTCAATGTAACGGCGATAATTATCATTAAAGCGGGTATTGTCATTAACGAACAGCGCGATAGAAGGAGGCTGACTACTCACCTGAGTACCATAGTAGATCTTACCCTGACGACCGCCCCGTGAAGTCGGTGGTGAATGCCAACTTATAGCATCTTCTAGCACTTCATTAATTACTGATGTACTCACACGGCGTTTGTGTGCCTCAGCCGCTGTATTTACCAATTCTAAAATCTTTTCTACCCGTTGTCCCGTAACAGCACTAACATAAATGGTATCTGCCCATTCTGTAAAGTGTAAGCGTGATTCTAACTCTTTTGCATGATCATAAATGGTATACGAATCTTTCTCAACAGCATCCCACTTGTTGACAACAATAACACAAGCGCGACCTTCTTCTAAAACGCGACCTGCTAATTTTTGATCTTGTTCAGTTACGCCATCTACGGCATCAATCACTAATAAAACCACATCAGAGCGGCGAATAGCTTTGAAAGCGCGGTTAATACTGAAAAATTCTGTCCCGTATTCTATATGTTTCTTTTTGCGAATACCAGCAGTATCAATTAACCTATAGGTTTGATCACCTCGTTCAACTACTGTATCAATTGTATCTCTAGTTGTTCCAGAAATAGGACTGACAATAGCTCTATATTCACCAACAAACGCATTGAGTAGGCTGGATTTCCCCACATTTGGTCTACCAATAATGGCAACTTTAATTTCCTTATTTTCCTCTTCTTCTACTATCAGAGGAATGTGATTCATTAACTCATCCAGAATTTCCCCTGTCCCACTACCATGAATCGCGGAAATGGGGAAAGGTTCACCTAGTCCCAATTCCCAAAATTCAGCAGCTTGAATCACCCCTTGATCTGGAGATTCACATTTATTCACAGCCAGTAATACGGGTACTGGTTGTTGACGTAACCATTCAGAAATTTCTTCATCTGCGGGCATCAAACCAGCTTGTCCATCCACAACAAAAATAGCAGCACAAGCTTCTGAAAGTGCTGTTAACGCCTGTTGGCGAATCATGGGGAGAAATTCGGTGTCATCGTTAAAAACCAAGCCACCTGTGTCCACTACCACAAATTCCCGATCATTCCAAAAAGCTGGACGATAGGTGCGATCGCGTGTTACCCCTGGTTCATCATGGACTATTGCCGTTTGATCTCCGGCAAGACGATTAACAAAGGTAGATTTGCCCACATTGGGGCGACCGATAATTGCAACAATTGGCAATGCCATAAACTAGAGTTCTTTAGTGCTGAGTGTGTAGGTGTGCTGAGTTTTGTCTCTACGTTCTTCACCCAGCACTGTTTTAGATAACTATTTATTGTACCATGGTTTTTGATAATTAGGAGTTTTTGAAAAAGTTGTCTGTCAGGGTAGGGAACTCTTAACTCTTAACTGGGAACAGTTTTGTTCTAAAAATCTGCAATTAGAAATAATTAAATTTGTCAATACTGTAGCCAAATTAGGATGGTTCAAAGGCTGTATAAGCATTGTGAGTACGACCAAGTGAGGTAAACTGCGATATTTAGAGAATTTTTTGTGTCAACATACGAGCTATGTAGACTGGTTCAGGAAGATTGTCTTTGCCAGCTAATTTTGTTATTTTGGGGTTACTATGTCTTTAAGTGTAAAATATTGTTATGAGATTCAATATTTATGGTCACATAGTATTAAACTTTGTCCGTGTTAACTATTTTATTTTTGAACACCATGTTCATCAACCAAAAAGTTTGTATAGCTATCGCTGGTGCTACCTTGGCTGGGGCAATTGGTTATGCTTCCCCTGCTGGTGCTGTTGTTTTTACCTATAATGGTTTAAAGTACGATGTAACTAAACACAGTTTCAATGGCAATGATGCTTTTTCCGGCACAAACGCTTTGAACACTTCACTTAATGCGTTGTGGGGAAATAAATCTCTTGCTAATGGATTGGCTAGTGTTGTTGGTTGTCAATTAGGCGGTTGTTACGTGAATCCGACTGGAATAAATGGGAATGATTGGGCAGGAGTGTACTTCGCTTACGCAACCCAGAATCCAAACGTATATGCAAGGCCGAACACTATTCTAAGTTTAGCGTCAATACAGCCGAACAATTCAACCCAACTTCCATATATAGGAGAAGTTCAACACTCCTACAACATAGATAACTGGAATAATCGCAACCGATGGTTCGCTACAGCTGTGGCTGTGCCTGTGCCTTGGGATATTTCAGGGAGTGGTACTATTCTTGGTTCTATAACAGGAATTGGTCTTGGTGTAGGGTTAAAGCGATTAAAAAGCAAAAAAACATTAACAATAAGTTAAGTTGGCGTTAAAAATTCAATCTATGTAACAATACCTTGTCCAAATCGAAAAAACTCTTGATTTGTAGGTTGGGTTGACGTATGTTACCCAACAAATGCGTCGGGTTGCGCTGTCGCTTAACCCAACCTACTAGTAGGGGCGAAGCATTTGGAAGATAAATTATCGGTCATTGCCAAAAATAGTTCTCCAAATGCTTCGCCCGTACAGTTGTCAGTGGTAATAATTTTTCCCAGTCCCCAATGCCCCATGCCCTTTCACTCAACTATTGTAGCGATCGCTTCCTCAATTCCAGAAGATACACTGGGTAATTCCAGACAATATCCCGCACCGTAGACAGTCTTAATGTAGCGTGGATGACGAGGATCTGGTTCGAGTTTGGTTCTCAAATGACGAATATGCACGCGAATAGTCTCAATATCATCATCAGGATCATAACCCCAAACTTCTCTGAGGATTTCGCTGGGGGAAACGGTTTGTCCATGACGTTGTAGCAAGCAGTGGAGTAACTCAAATTCTAAATGAGTCAATTTCACTGTTGTTTTGAACCAGATAGCCTCAAATCTTTCGGGAACGAGAGTAATCGGTCCATAGTTGAGAATTTCGCTATGTTTTGCAGCTTGGGGAATCCTGTCCGTGCGTCTTAATAAAGCCCGTACCCGCGCTAATAACTCTTCTAGCTCAAAGGGTTTGGTGAGATAGTCATCCGCACCAGCATTAAAGCCTTCTACCTTGTTTTGAGTTTGGCTTAAAGCAGTTAACATCAATACAGGAATTTCGGAAGTGCGTTCATCCCGACGTAAGCGTTGACAAACTGTAAACCCATCTACTCTAGGTAACATCAGATCGAGCATGATTAAGTCTGGTTGTAGCTGGAGAGCCAGCGCCTGACCTTTGATACCATCTTCCGCTTGACTAACATCGTAGCCCGCCATTTCCAAGTTGACGGCAACAAGTTCTGAAATCGCTGGGTCATCGTCTATGACAAGAATCCTCGGCATTCTTAAAAATTATAACTACTTTATTTAAGGTTAATTGACGTTTCCTCGACTACCAAAATTTCGCTACGCTTAGTTTTGGGGAAAATTTGAGGGACTGGTTAGATAATCAAGCAACCCGCAAACATTTGTGTTCCTTGATATATAAAAAGATTACCATCTTAATTATAAAAAATATGTTAAACCTAATATAAATATTAAAAGTAAATGATTGTAATATTTATATGTATAAATACGAGTATTTGCCGCCCTATTTTTTGCAAAATGGCGTGACCATGACGACTTATACAGCTTTATGGGCTAATCGTGATTGGGAGAGTAAAACTACTCACCCAGAACCAAAATATCAGGAAGTCATCTTCACAGGTGGTCAAGGTGTGCCAATTTTTGGAAAAGTTGCTATTCCCCCAAATGCCCATAGTACGATTGTTGGCACTTATGGTATTACTGGAGAATTAGACCAACAATGGTTTTTAAGAATTTTGGGACGCAAGGCTTACGCTCAAGGCTATGCTGTGGTGTTATTTGATTGGCGGGCGCATGGTAAAACCGCAGAATTATCGCCAACATTGACTTCTGATGGTTTGTATGAAGGGGAAGATTTTGTCAGAATTGCGGAAGCTGCGGCAAAAATGGGTTGTCCTTCACCATTTTGGTTTACGGGCTATTCTTTGGGGGGACAGTTGGCTTTGTGGGGAGTGAAAGCTGCTGCGGATTTAGCACCTAAAGACATTAATATTGCGGGTGGGGCGGTGATTTGTCCGAGTTTGGATTCGTTCCGTTCACTGACTTATTTGGTTACACACCCATTTGGTAAATATATTGAATCTCGCATTGCTAAGGAATTGAAAAAACTAGCTTGGAAAATTCATGCTGTTTATCCTGAATCTATGCAACCGGAAGCGATTGAACGGGCTAATAGTATTTGGGGCTTTGATGAAGAATTGGTGATTGCACGTTTGGGTTTTGCCACCGTCGCTGATTATTATCAAGCCAGCAGTGGGTTAGAATTATTACCTAAATTGTCCAAACCAACTTTTATTTTATATGCTGCTGATGACCCTTTATTTGATCCTGCCATTATTCCTGATTTAGAAGCCGCTGCTACGAAAAACCCTGACATAGATTTATTACTGACTCGCTACGGTGGCCATGTTGGTTATGTGAGTAGCAAAAAATGTCAAAATCAATATGAAGATCCTGATCAATGGTGGGCTTGGAATCGTGTTTTAGAGTGGATAGAAACAAGCCGTAGCCAAAAAATTGAAAATGGTTCTATGCAAAAAAGTAAAGTTTAATTATTAGCGATTGTGTTTAATTTTAATTGGCTACCTGCACCTAAAAAATTAGATTTGTTATTAAATGATGTGCATATTTGGCGCATTAATTTAAATTCATCAGAATCACAATTACAATTTTTTCGAGAAACTTTATCTAGTGATGAAATTGCTCGCGCCCAAAGGTTTTATTTTCCTGAACATCGGCAAAGATTTATTGCCGGACGTGGCACTCTCCGCGCCATTTTAGGGCAATATTTGGGTATTGATCCCAAACAAGTAGAATTTGAATATCAGCCCCGTGGTAAGCCTTTATTAGCGGCTAAATTTGCTGACAAAGGATTATTATTTAATTTATCTCATTCCCAAGATTTGGCTTTGTGTGGAGTAAGTTATCAAAATCAAATTGGTGTGGATTTAGAATATATTCGCACTATGTCTGATTTGGAAAGTCTGGCAAAACGGTTTTTTTCTTTTAAAGAATATGAACATCTGCGACTTATTTCTCCCCAAGAACAACAACAAATATTTTTTCGTTATTGGACTTGCAAAGAAGCTTATTTAAAAGCCACAGGAGATGGTTTAGTACAGTTAGAAGAAATTGAAATATCTTTAACACCAAATCAACCAAGTCAATTACTTGTATCAGGAGATTGGAATTTAAGAGAATTAACACCAGCAGAAAATTTTGCGGCTGCGGTTGTAGTTGCAGGTAGCAATATTAATTTGCATTGCTGGGAATATTACTGAAAAAGAGTTCAGAAGTGAGAATCAATTATTGGGGATACTGAATTCTTTTTAATTCCCTCTTCTGACTTCTGACTCCTATTCTAGATACTTTCTATTTCAAAATCGCGTAAGTGGGCTTTAAATTTTTTGCCAAACTGCACTAAAAAAGGAAAGTTAGCACTTACGGGTCTACCTTCCCATTGAGTAACAATAGCCACTATTTCTCCTTCTGTACCTTTGATGTCAAAAGCCTGACTACGATGTTCAGGATGATGATAAACTACTACTGATTCTTTCACTTGCACGCGATCGCCTACTTTCATAATATCTTATGTATCTAACTTTTTTTGTTCCCAAACCATCTCCACAGCTTTTTTGAATATAAAATCCAGCATGATTTAATGGCAAACCCAATTTTACAACACATCGCGCTATTAAGCCGTGGAACAAACTTGTATATTTCTTATTAAGATGATTGGTAATGGGTAATGGGTAATGGGTAATGGGTAATGGTAATACTCTTTTCCCTACCTCCCCTACTTCCCCTACTTCCCCTACCTCCCCTACCTCCCCTACCTCCCCTACCTCCCCTACCTCCCCTACCTCCCCTACTTTCCCTACCTCCCCTACCTCCCCTACTTTCCCTACTTCCCCTACTTCCCCTACCTCCCCTACCTCCCCTACTTCCCCTACCTACTCCCTGCCCGGACAGAATTCTCGCACCTTTTGGGGAAGTTGCCGACAGACCTGTGAGAATGATTGGGGAGATAATTGCCACCAAGCAAATAAACCGACAGTGGTACTTCCCAGCAACAAAACTAATAATCTCGCAAATAGTCCCAAACCTTTGCTTCTAGATGGTTTTATCGGTGCTGTCTGTGCTTCTGTCAGACTTAAATCAAGCAGGGCTTGGGAACTTGCGGCTAAATCTGTTTCTATGGATGCTGTGATAATTAATGCTTCTGAATCGGGAACAGCTAAGGGTTGGGGAGGAATAATTTCTGCCGGAGGTGCGGGGATAATTGCCATTGAGGATGGTTTGGCCACACGACAAAGGGTCAATACTACAGATATATTATCTTGGCCATTCTTTTCATTGGCGAGTTTAATTAATTCCTGGGTAGCATCTGCTATGTCTAAATCGCCTGTAAGCACGGGAATTGCGTAGTCTTGCCAGGATTGTTCGACTAAATTGCGATCGCTTAAACCATCGGAACACAGCAATAAAATCCCGTCTTCTTCTATGATAAATCGTTGAATCGAAAAGTTGAGAAATTCGGCTTCTTTTGTGCCTAGTGCTTGGGTCAGGGCTTTGGCTTCTGGGATTTGCAATGCTTGACGATATAAAGTTTTCCCTAAACCAACTTTTCGTTTTACCATATCATCATCTACAGTCAGAAGTTGACAATAATTCTGGGTTATCCAATAAGCCCGACTATCACCAATATGGGCTAAATAAAGTTCGTGGGAATTTTCTAATTGTTCTCCTCTTTGGGGGATTTGCAATGACATGATTAAGGTTGTGGCCATGCGTTCTTTGCCCTGGCGTTTTTGCTCGTCATTGCGCGACCATATCACATTATTAACGACTCGCAAACAAGACTCTATTTGTTGATATAATAAATCCGGGGTTAATAGTTCTGTTTGTTGTCCTATCTCTGTTAATAAAGCCCGCATTTGCAATTTGAGAGACTGCAAAGCTAATTGACTCGCAACTTCACCACCTTCATGGCCACCAATACCATCACAAATAATTGCTAGTCGTGGTTGTAATTGATCATCTATATCTCTCGGATGACTGGGATAACAGGCATCTTCATTATGTTTAATAACATTTCCAGGATCTGTTGCCCCGGCTATGGTTAAATATAAAGGTAAGTCGGCGGCTGTTGTTAGCAATAATTCATTAAGTTGAGTATTGATGATCTGTAAATCAATTTCTGGTTGACACATTAACTCAACTATGCTTTCTAATTTTTCGGCAATTGTGGTTTTGGCTATTGTCACCCAGTTGCGCCAAGAATTGCCTAAATCTTGTAAAGTTGGTGGTTCTGTAGTTTGATGCAGTTCTAATAACCGAATACACCAACCTTGCACACATAAATTATCTGCTAATAGTAAGCTTTGGGCAACTCCTAATTTTGATAAATGTGTCCATAGTTGGAGAATTTGCCATAACCAGTAAACTTGTCTGACGGGAGATGCTTGTTCCCAGGAGTCGGTAATTGTCGGGTAAATGCAGCCTATTTCATCTATGGGGGCATTTTCTAGCAGTAAAATATCACCATATATTTCTGCTAAGGAAGTAAACCCATAAGCTTGGGGAATATGTAAACGTTGTGAATATAAGCTGAGATAGGGAATAACGATATTTGGCAGTGGGGCAGGTATATGTGGTAGGGTTGCAGGTTTGGTGTCTAGCCAAATTTGTGGTTTGATGACTTCATATCTGTCCGCTACTTTTGTTCCTGGGGGAATTTCTGCTACTTGGTTGCCAGTTGCCCGGAGATAGCGGTAAATTAGCGGAGTGTGACAGCGATCGCAAATAGTATCCCCCACAGAGTTAATTGGTTGATCACATTCGGAATTTGGGCAATTAATAATCCGTTGAGTAGAAAGCATAATTAAATTGATGATTAGTTTTTTCTGTAAATATTCACTGTATTGATGTATCTAATCTCAAGTTAAGATGGAACTGCATGGAATCAGATTTTAAGAATATTTGAACGCAGATAAACGCAGATAAACGCAGATAAGGATGGATGAATAGATTTCATGATTCTTTGCAGTCTCTCATAAAATTAGTACGAGTAAATCTATTGTAAGGGAAAAGCGTTATGCCAAGTTTTACCTTAATTTGGCTGTTAGCAGGGTCGGTTCTGTGTTTAACGGAACTTTTTTTACCATCAGCTTTTGTTTCTTTCATGATGGGTATTAGTGCCTTGATGGTGGGATTATTATCTTACTTGGGGATAGGAAATTTGTGGATACAAGTTACAGCTTGGCTGTTATTTTCCACAATTCTGATTATCCTGTCTCGGCGGTTTTTGCAACCACGACGACGGAAATCAAAAATTCAAGATGCAGTCATAGCTGAAACTTTAACGGAAATTTTGCCGGGACAGGTGGGCAGGGTACTATACCAGGGTAACTCTTGGCGAGCAAAATGTGATGATGACAAAATCAGCTTACCACCTCAGCAAACTGTTTATGTGGTGAGAAGGGAAGGGGTTGTCAGTAGGGGCGAAGCATTTGGAAGATAAATTATCGGTCATTGCCAAAAATAGTTCTCCAAATGCTTCGCCCGTACAGTTGTTAGTTCTGGCTTTAATGGTCAATACCTGTAAATTACGAGAATATTATTATGGAACAGTTTTTTTTACTGGTCTTTTTGGCGCTGGGTGGTTCTGCTGTTGCTGGATCTGTGCGTGTTGTTAATCAGGGAAATGAAGCTTTGGTGGAAAGATTGGGTAGTTATAACAAAAAAATGCACCCAGGGCTAAATTTTGTGATCCCGTTTATTGATAAAGTTGTCTACCAAGAAACTATTCGGGAAAAAGTTCTCGATATTCCGCCTCAAAAGTGTATCACCCGCGATAATGTCGGCATTGAGGTAGATGCGGTGATTTATTGGCGGATTGTAGATATGGAAAAAGCCCGCTATAAGGTCGAGGATCTGCAATCGGCGATGGTAAATTTGGTTTTGACTCAAATTCGTTCGGAAATGGGACAATTGGAGTTAGATCAAACTTTTACTGCCCGTACCCAAATCAATGAATTGTTATTACAGGAATTGGATGTTTCTACTGATCCTTGGGGTGTAAAGGTGACGCGAGTGGAATTGAGGGATATTATTCCTTCTCAAGCAGTCCGGGAAGCAATGGAATTACAAATGTCGGCGGAACGTCGCAAACGGGCATCTATTTTAACTTCGGAAGGTGATAGGGAATCTGCGGTTAATAGTGCCAGAGGTAAGGCTGATGCCCAACTTTTAGACGCTGAAGCTCGACAAAAATCAGTAATTATGCAGGCAGAAGCTGAACAAAAAACAATCATTCTCAGGGCGCAAGCAGAACGCCAACAACAGGTTTTAAAGGCACAAGCGATCGCTGAATCTGCTGAAATTATTGCCCAAAGAATCAAAGCTAACCCTGATGCTCAAAAAGCTCTGGATGTGCTGTTAGCACTAAATTATTTGGATATGGGGACTACTATTGGTAAAAGTGATAGCAGCAAGGTGATGTTTATGGACCCCCGCAATATTCCCGCTACCTTAGAAGGTATTCGTTCTATTGTTTCCGATAATACTCCTGATCCCAAACCTCTATTTCCCAAAAATTAGATAATTTCTTCCTTCTTCCTTCTTCCTTCGTCCCTTCGTCCCTTCGTGGTTCATTAACTCCTGCTTTCATCCATAAGCCTTAACTTGACATTTTGCACACAGTCCAAAAAACTCTAGAGTGTGATAAAACACTTTAAATTGATGGCTGGTTTGTAATTGGTTTTCGAGTTCATGGACAGGACATTGATGAATGGGAATGGAAATACCGCATTGTAGGCAGGTGAGATGGTGTTTATCCTGTTGTATTAAGCTATACAAGGCTTCCCCATTTGCCAAAGTTCGCACTTGCACTAAGCCTTCTAATTTGAGAGCATCCAAGGAACGGTAAACTGTTGCTAAACCCATGCTTTGTTTGAGATTACGTAGTTCTACGTAAATATCCTGGGCAGAAATGCCTTGTTTAAGATCTTGTAACAGGTTTAAAATCCGTTCTTGACTACGAGTATGTATGGCTCTCATAAATGTTTGTTAAATTTGTATCTATGTAGGGGGAATTCATGAATTCCCCTACTCCTCATTATATTTTCACTCAGTTAGACCATAAAAGTTATAGGATAGCGATCGCAGCATTCAGCAAAAAGCCTGTGCAAATAAAATATATAGCTAAAATTTTCGTGACACTTAGGACTTCAGTTTTAGATCCTGCTGGTGTGGCTGTACAATCTGGCCTCAAACAAATGGGATACGACAACGTGGAACAGGTGAGAATTGGTAAGTACATTGAGTTAACTATTGTCGCACCTGATGAGATGAAAGCGCGTCGAGACTTAAATCAAATCTGTGATCAAATGTTATCAAATCCTGTCATCGAAAATTATCGCTTTGACTTGATTGAGGTAGAATCACAAACTGGCGTATTTTGACATTAGGTAATTGGTAATGGTGAAAATTCTTACCTTTTGCCTATTCCCTGGAGAACTATTTTTGGCAATGACCGATAATTTATCTTCCAAATGCTTCGCCCCTACTGACAACTGACAACTGACAACTGACAACTGACAAACAATGAAATTTGGTATTTTAGTTTTTCCAGGTTCTAATTGTGATCGTGACGTTGCCTATGTTACTAGAGATTTGCTAGGACAACCAACGCGCATGGTTTGGCATCAAGAGACAGATATTAGTGATATAGATGTAGTGATTGTCCCCGGTGGCTTTAGTTATGGGGATTATTTGCGTTGTGGGGCGCTCGCTCGCTTCTCTCCTGTGATGCAGCAAGTGATTAATCATGCACAACAGGGTAAATTTGTCATCGGTATTTGTAACGGGTTTCAGGTATTAACAGAGGCTGGTTTATTACCGGGAGCATTGGCTAGAAATCAGGATTTGCACTTTATATGCGATCGCTCTCCCTTGAAAGTTGAGCGTAATAATTTACCTTGGACTCAAGGTTATCTTGAAGGGGAAATCATCACTTTACCCATTGCCCACGGAGAGGGGCGATTTTACAGTGACGAAACCACTTTAGCAGAAATCGAAGCCAACGGACAAGTTTTATTTCGTTATCAAACAAATCCCAACGGTTCACTCAACAACATTGCGGGGATTTGTAATCTGCAAGGTAATGTTTTGGGGATGATGCCACATCCAGAAAGAGCAGCAGATAAAGCGTTAGGGAATAGCGATGGTTTGCGCTTGTTTGAGGGGTTGTTGGGGAAGGTAGCGGCTTTAGTGTAATAGATTCCCGACTTCTCACAGAAGCCGGGTATTTTATTTTCTTGTCTGATAACTTCAAATTAGACGAGTTAATGGTAAAGCAGAATTAATAACTTGAACCAGAAGATATGAAAAATCAACTTGAGTTTTTGTAAAATTCGAGCAAATGGTAAAATATAAAAATATTGACAGTGAATAAGGAGAAAATAAAATGCAGAATATTTTTGGTGAATTGAATTTTCAAACACTTAAAGAAAACCCAGATTTTAAAGAAGATAGTGTCCGAGAGGTAATTATTCTCCCAATTTTTAAAGCACTTGGATATACAGAAATTAATATAGTCCGTAGTAAAACATTACAACATCCTTTTTTGAAAATTGGTAGTAAAAAACTTCCTGTTAAGCTTGTTCATGATTATGTCTTAAAGGTAGAAAATAATTTTGCTTGGGTACTTGATGCAAAAGCACCAAATGAAAATATCAAATCAGGTGATCATATAGAACAAGTTTATAGTTATGCTACCCATCCAGAAATTAGGAGTAATTATTTTGCTCTTTGTAATGGTGTAGAGTTTTCACTTTTTCAAGATGCTATAAATTAATACTACAGTCTATCTTTAGAATACAATATTTTTTGAATGTTTTATGACAAATATAGCTTTAAAAAATCGGCAATTGATAGAAGAAAAAAATTATTTTCGTAAAGCTGATCCAAGAGTAAATTATTGGTTTGATTTTTATTATACTAAATTACAACGATATATAGATAAATTTGGAAGCGATTTTTCTCTAATAATCGCTGGTTCAGAGAATCAAGAAGGTGATTTTTATGCAATTCCCTTTATTAATGTTCAAGATTTATTTATAGAGAAGTATTTATCTAATGATAAAGTAGGAACTGTAAGATGGGTAGGAAATATAATAGGACATACATTGAAGTTACGGACTTGTAACGTTTTCAAAGATATTAGTCTGTTTTACGGAAATCCAGACTTTCTAAGCTATGAAGAAAGACCATTCCAGTTAGAATCTAACTTGTCTGAATATGATTTGAATGATTACTCAATTGAAAATTGCAAAATAGAAATAAACTCAAGACAAAAACAATCGGTTTTTAGGAAAAAGGTACTTAAAAACTTTCAAGAAAAATGCTGCATTAGTTCAATATCTGAGTCAGTTATACTGAGAGCAAGTCACATTATTCCATGGTCACATAGAATAAATAGTAGATTAGATCCTGCTAATGGCTTATGTCTTTCAGTAACTTATGATCACTTATTTGATCAAGGATTTATTAGTTTTAGTGATTCCTTAGCAGTTATTATTACACCTGAATATAAAAGCTTTAGTCAACCTTTACAAAAAATACTAGAAGATGTCAAAGGTAGACAAGCAGAACTTCCAAAAAAATATAAAATTAATCAAGACTATCTTTTCTACCATAGAGAAAATATATTAATTAGTTGACTGATGTTTTTTCAATTTCTTACCCTTATAATGTAATCAAAATTTTTGACATTTATCTCAAGACTTATACCAAATATCTCTCAAATCCTCTTTTCTTCGTGGTTTATTCTTTCACAACTCTTATGTAAGGACTATAATTGATAGCCAAAAGCATCAAAGAAATGTATAGAGTGCTAAAATTTGATCGTTGGTTATCATTTGTATTTGCCCATAAAGATCCTGAGTTCTGGCATTTAATTATTGACACTGCGGAAAGTTGTGGTTTTGAATATGTTGGTGCAGTGCCACAAAAAAATGGACAAACAAGTTTTAAGAAAAGACAAAATCCTTTTACAGTTTTATCAGGACAATTAATAATTAATTTTCGCAAAGTTCGTAGTCCTAAAGCCATCATGAAAGCTAACTTAGGAACGGATACTGCGGAAATCGCGATCCAAACTATTGAAGGCATTATTGCTAAAAACGACGGCGCAACGTCAGAACAAATTAACGACGAACTAATTATTAAAGGTTTAGAATTAGGTTTTTTAGATTTGTTAAAAAAAGAATATTCAGATTTAACGCCAATTTTAATGGGAAATTTTGAATTTGACGAAAAAACCGAAATATTTACACTAAAGAAAGATTCAAAATTCAAATCACATATTGACGTTAAATTGAGAATTAAATACTACCTAATTAGTTATTTACGCAGAATGGAACGAGAAAAGAAAAATTCAAGTTTTGATGAAATAGTTTTGCATCTGCTACCGCTTTTGAAAAACGGAACTACACCAGAAGATCAAACTATTTTGAGTGTTTTAGAAGATATTGGAGAACGAATAGGAGAAGATAGTTGGAGACTGAAAAAAGAAGGACAACTTTCACTATTTTGACACAGCAAATCAACTTTCTTTTTGATGATAAAAATAATAAAATAGGGTAGGTTTGATACCTGCCCTGTTTATAACTCGTAACATAACCGACTTCTCTAATCAATCGGGTATATTGATGATAATTTTTCGCGTTTTATGGGTTGAAGCTATTGACTTGCACCAAAAAATATGTTAGACTGAATCTTGACAAGGAAGAACTATTCTCCACTTTCCCCTCCCACCACAACATCCCGAATTCGTAAACTGGGACCACCGCAACCGACAGGTAAACCATTTTGTCCACCTTTACCGCAACCCCCGGATTCATCCCAGTAAAAATCATCACCAATGGCTTCGATATCTGCGAGGGTTTGGAAAACATTACCGGAAAGGGTGACATCTTTCACAGGTTCAGCAATTTTGCCATTTCTAATCATCCAGGCTTCCCCAGCGCTGAAAGTGAACATTTCCCCGTTCGTCATTCCCCCTAACCAATTTTGGGCAAAAACACCTTCTTTAATCCCCGTAAATAAATCTGCGACGGGAGTTTTACCCCGTTCAATCCAGGTATTCGTCATTCTCACAATGGGGGAATAGTGATAATTAAGACAACGAGCATTACCTGTGGGTTTCTCATCTAATTTACCCGCAGTTTCACGGGAATGGAGTCTACCAACTAATACACCATCTTCAATTAATTGGGTAGTCGTCGCTGGTGTACCTTCATCATCGTAAAAATAACTACCGCGATGTCCTTGGGGTGCAGCACCATCAAATATTTGCAATTCTTTGGGGCCAAAACGTCGTCCGAGAGTCATGACTTCCAGAATATCGGGATTTTCATAGGCCATATCTGCTTCGGAAAGATGTCCAAAGGCTTCATGCACAAATAAACCGCTGAGAATGGGATCAATAACTACAGTGTACGTATTACCCTTGACAGATGGTAGAAATAAAGACGTAACTGCTCTTTCTGCTGCACCTTTAACTTGTTTGTCTAAATTAGTTAGATCTTCGTAGGCTTTGCGAGAACCAGTGGTTTCTCTACCAGTTTGCACAGTCTCCCCATTCCTGGCTGTAGCAGCAAAACGCATTTCCATATCTACCCAAGATTGATCAATGAAAGTTCCTTCAGAGGTGACAATAATGACTCTTTGGGTGCTGTCACTGTAATGAACTGAGGTGGTAGTAATTCGGTGATCAACTGTTTTCAGGAGGTCAGTATAGCGATCGCATAATTGTTTTTTCTGCTTTAACGAAACCTGGCGGGGGTCAGTACCCAATAAAGGCAATCTACATACAGCCTGTACGGGATCAATAGCTGCAAGTATAGTCTCTTCATCACCCACTATCCGGGCTGCGGCAATGGCTTCTTCTATGCGGTCTTCAATGGTTGTTAATTTATTAAAACTACTTAATCCCCAACCACCTTTATAACAAGTGCGAACATGACCACCAATAGAAATTCCCTCGCTGAGAGTTTCCACTTTATCACCCCGCAAGACAATATCTGTTCCCTCGGCTTCTTCCAAGCGAATCATCAAATAATCCACACGGGAAGAATAACGGGAAATTAAATCTGAGAGGAGATTTTGAACGTCAGTAAGTTTAGTGTTCATTTCATAAATCGCTATAAATTACATTTATTTTCTGATTGAAAAACATATTTTGGAGTTATCATAATCTTTACAACAGCTTACTTGATCATTTTGGAAGAAGTTAAAATCTTTTAATACTTATTTTACAAGCATTCTGACTCTTAACTCCTAACGTATAAATTCCCTTGCCAATAAATTTTTAATAATTTTTGCAAAATCGTAACTATTGATACATCCAATTCTTGCAACCGTGGATAACATGAGAAAAATATTCACACAGTAAAAAAACATCAAGAACCAAAAAACCATTGTTCTTGTTCATCTTTCTTTTTTCATAAACAGCAGCCCACAGGAGTTTGCCTTCCTCAATAATTTACCTGACAAAAATAATCTTTACAGCCTTAAACATAGGGACAAAATAACTTTATCACAATTGCGTATGACATCACAAAAACCTGTCATACCAATTTGGGATTTTAGATTGGGAATAAAAAACACCTTTGCAGTCACTTCCCACCATCCTAAATATCCGCAGTTAGCGTCCTTGTGATATTTCAACTAAACAATCAAGGAGTTCACTATGGTTCGACAAATGTGCTGGTTATCTAAGTCTAACGGCGATGATGAAAAGATTTTGTACTTGCAAACTGCACCTGGACAACCTTGGCGGCCTTACACAGCTTTTCCGCAATTTTCAGTTCCAGATTATCGCGTCCCTCGTGGTTCTAAAGGTTGGGCAACTTATCAAAAACTCTTTAAAGCAGGTTGGACTTTAGTACCTAGTGCCAGAGGCAGCGAATTTGGTGATAGTTGCTATGCAGAGTCAACTGTGCAGAGTTCATAGCCTATATTACCATCTGGGGAACACCATCAATATTATCTCATCCCCAGATGGGTGAAATTATTTGCGTATCTGAGCAAGTCAGTCGCAAACACCTTACAATGGATAAGGTGCGTTAACTGCTGTTACAAACATTTATATTTATGCCTCCCCGTTGGCCTCGCAAACCAGATCGTAAAGATCCAGATTTCCGTAAACTAGATGATCGCATGAATTTCGCTGTTCATGTCGGTATTTGTGCAACTGTCACTTCTGGGTTGTGGTTTTTTCACATTTTGAAAACTACGGCCTGGGAATGGCTACCTGGAGTAACAATTGGTTGGGTAGGAGTATTGCTGCTGCATCTAATTTACATTGGTGCGATCGCTAATTACGACCCCACACCACCGAAATCTACCTAAAGAAGGAAAAACAAGCTAGGGAATTCTCACCTGTGGTAGTAGATCAAGTCTAGCTAATTGAGTAATAATATGAAATAAGCTAAGATATCCCGATGTTACTAACAAAGAGGTTATATTTATGGCTAAAACTAATACCACAGAATTACTAGAAACCCTAGCCGCAAAAATTGGTGAAAGTGTTTATATAGATATTGCCAAGTGGCATCTATATCTATCTGATGCCAAACTGCATAATGTTGTGGCTGAAAAATTGTATCCTTTAATTACTTCTAAAAGCGTTAATGAAGATAAGGTAATTGCCGCTTTAGAATCTATCACCGTTAAAGTTGGTGGTGGCAGAAAGGAACTATCTTTAATTGATTTATTACCCTTACAATGTCAAGTTACTTTAGTAGATATTGTTGAAAAATATCAACGGGAAATCTAATCTTCATTTTCTTCCCATTAGCAAATTTACATATTTAAATAATGGAGGTTAATCAAGATGTTTTTACAAATCAAAGATAGCCGCGATTTAGTGAAAATAGTTGATGTTCAAGAACTATTAGACCCCACTAGTAAAATTGTCCATGCCCAAGACCAAGAAGGACAAGAAGAACAGGAAACGGACATTTATCAAAAGGAAGAATTAGTATTTCCTTCTGGGGAAAAATTGCCCCGCTGTTGGTTAGATGCCAAATTCAGAGAAAGAGAAGCTGTAGCAGCTTAATTTTAAATACCTAGTGTGAACAAAAACAGATCCCCGACTTCTCCAAGAAGTCGGGGATCTAAATTCCTAAACTTCTGCTTTTTGTGTGACTATCACAGATTCAGAACCTTTAGAAAAGGCTTTTGTAAGCCAATAGGTGAAAATATGAGAAAGCACACCTAAAGGACCCGCAAATAAACACAAAGCTAGAGAATGAATTGTCCAAATTCCGGTTTTTTGTCCTTCCCAATAAATCCATCTACCGACAAATAAATCCATTACCAGAAAATGAATCCAACCTGTAGCAGCAGCAGTTTCATTACTAAAAAACCTGGCTATATCTGCTAGTTGAGGATTTGATAAAGCAGCAGCATTTTCTGGAGTAATGCTGGTGACAAATAAATACAAATATGCACCTGCTAAAACCACAAAAGGCAGATAAGATTCCATTACCTTGCGGGTAATTTTCCAATTTGGTAACAGAATCATCAAAGCCCAAAAAGGCAAAACAAAAACATTGGCAACGTTAAATAAATCTGTGATATTCATATTACAAAGCTACTAATTGAGATTCTATTACTGAAGATTGTAAATTACGACCGATAAAAACTAAACTGGTTTGTTTTGCTTCTTCTGGTTTCCAAGGACGATCATAAAATTTATCAAATCTATTACCTACACCTTGCATAACTAACCGCATGAGTTTATTCTCAACAGCCACAAAACCTTTAATTCGATAAATTTCTTGTTCTTGTGCCAGTTTTTCTAAAGTTGCTTGTAGCTTTTCTGGGTCAAAAGTGCGGTTTAAAATCACGTGAGTTGAGTTAATTTCATCATCATGATCATGGTCTTCTTCTGTGTCGTGGTGACTAGGACGTGAATCTAAATTATCTTCAACTGCGGCTGCAAATCCTAATAAGATAGATGGGTCTAATTTACCATAATCACTAGAGACAATTTTCACAACTCTCGGTAATTCATTCTTGACTAATTCTAGAACTTGTGCTTGGGTTTCTGCGTCAACTAAATCAGTTTTATTCAAAATTACTAAATCAGCACAAGCAAGTTGATCTTCAAACAATTCTTGTAATGGTGTTTCATGTTCTAGACTATCATCTTCTTGTCTTTGGGCTGCTATAGCATCTAAATCACTAGCAAATGTCCCTTCCGCAACCGCAGCACAATCTACCACTGTAATTACTGCATCTACTGTAGCAGCGTTGCGGATTTCTTGCCAACGAAAGGCTTTAATTAAGGGTTTTGGTAAAGCTAAACCAGAGGTTTCAATGATAATATAATCTATACTATCTCGACGTTTAATTAATTCCCGCATTGTCGGGTAAAATTCTTCTTGAACGGTGCAGCATAAACAGCCGTTTGTGAGTTCAAATATATTAGTTTCTTGATTTGCTTCTGTTTCATCTTCCGGGCAAATTTGACAGGATTTTAATAATTCTCCATCTATTCCCAGTTCACCAAATTCGTTGACTAATACGGCTATGCGTCGTCCTTGGTTGTTTTGGAGGAGGTGACGGATAATGCTGGTTTTACCGCTTCCTAAGAAGCCTGTGATCACGGTAACGGGGATTTTTGTAGCCATGTTTTGTGTGTGGTTTTGAATTCAATTTTACACTATTTCTGTTGTGATGGAAGAATATGGAGTAAATTAACCACGAAGGCACGAAGTACACGAAGGAAGAAAGGAAGAAGGAAGAAGGAAGAAGGAAGGAAGTATTAAGAATATGCAATCTCCATCAGGTAGAAAAATTTCTGAACTACTTTATCTGGAGTTTCATAACATTCTTTAGCATCAAATCTTTCTACAACTTTGATACCATTTATCTTGAAAATGCGTTCTCTTTCTTGTTCTTCAACTCTGCGTTCTGCGGTGTGAAAGGGTCCATCAACTTCTAAAACTCCCCATTTACCTTTATAACAAATGAGGAAATCAGCTTCTTTATTTTCTCTACCTTTGGCTGTGTTGAGTCGTGCTAAGGAATTGGGTACAAATAAAACTCCAGTTCTGTCTAATGCTTCAGCAATTTTGATTTCTGTTTTTGAGCGAAAGCGTAGATTTTCCCAAGTGTGAATTGTTGAGTTTGAATAAAATTGAACTCCTTGGTTATTGATATTATTATCTTTTTCAAGAGTTTTCCTGATGATTAAATCTGTATTTTCTATAATCTTCTTATATAAACTGGCAAATTCTCCAGGTGCAAAATTACCATTGATAGGTCGTCTTTCTGTTTTAGAATAATTAAAATAATTACCCTCAATCCCAAGATATACATATTCACAAATTACTTTATCTAAGTTTGTGGCACTGTTAATTAGCCAATCTTTTATACAAGAATCTGTTAAAGTTGCATTGTAAAAATTTGTACCAATTACTTGGGACATGGCTAAATTAGCCCCACTCAGGTTAGCCTCACTCAGGTTAGCCCCTCTCAAGTCAGCCCCTCTCAAGTCAGCCACTCTCAGGTTAGCACCACTCAAGTTAGACCTACTCAGGTCAGCCCCTCTCAAGTCAGCCCCTCTCAAGTCAGCCACTCTCAGGTTAGCACCACTCAAGTTAGACCCACTCAGGTCAGCCCCACACAGGTCAGCTATATACAGGTTAGCCGTTCTATAAAACTTACCCAAAATTACCAAAGTCTAGACACATCTGGACAGCGATAACCTTAGTGTTTACTTCCTGCTTCATCACG
>NZ_LJOQ01000008.1:665-6987 GCF_001672255.1 Anabaena sp. AL09 | reverse complement strand
TATCATGTCACCGCGAATAAATTCGCCGTTGGCACTTCCTCCACGCATCTATTGCCAAGTGGCTTCCGTGCCTTTCGTTCTATTTGGTGATTAGGTACTAATTTAAAGTTGTCTGACTACAGGTTTACCGTCAATAACTTCACCAACAAGCACGATATCTGCACAATTGACGAAAATGCCATTTTCCAAAACACCAGGAATATTATTCAGGGTTTTTTCCAGGTTTACAGGGTCATCAATGCTATCGAATGTGACATCCAAAACCATGTTACCTTGATCAGTGATCACAGGTCCGGCTTTCCTCACACCCATCCGCAATTCTGGCTTACCACCAAGTGCTTTAATGGCATTAGTGACGGGGGTAAGTGCCATAGGAATAACTTCAACTGGTACAGCGAAACTAGAACCCAAGCGCTCTACTAACTTACCACCATCAACGACGACAATAAACTGTGTTGCTAGGTAATCTACAACTTTTTCGCGGGTATGTGCCGCACCACCACCTTTAATCAAGTTTTTGTGGGGGTCTACTTCATCTGCCCCATCTATGGCAATATCAATATGGTCTACAGCGTCTAAAGTGGTGAGGGGAACGCCATACTCTTTGGCTAAAACTTCTGATTGAAATGAGGTGGGGATACCGACAATATCTTTGAGTTCCCCTGATTTGAGGCGTTCTCCTAAATACTGAATGGTGTAAGCTGTAGTTGAACCTGTACCCAAACCAACTATTGAACCGGATTTTACTAAATTGGCGGCCGCTTTGCCAACTTCTTGCTTCATCAATTTAACTGGATCTGCTGGTATGGACATTCTTTAACTCCTGAACAATTAAGGCTATAGAAAATACTATCACAGCCAACTATATTATAAAATTGGTAATGGTTAATAGATCAGATATTAAATCTAAAGTTTGATTAATTATACCAGAAAAATCTTCATAGCTAATTATGTAGAAAATTGGCAACTTCAATTATTCAAGCAACGTCAATATTATTCAGAGGGAACAGGGAACGGGCAACAGGGAACAGAGAAACTCATGTTTAGAAACATGAGATTGAAATAATGACACTGTTTTTTTTGTGCTACGCATCTTGTAAAAACATCCTTTTTTGACTGAGCTTTAAACTCTGAAACTTTAGTTTCTTATCTGTTCGCTGTTCCCTATTCCCTTTTTTAGTAATACAGTTATAAAATAATAGTCGCAATGAAAAAATTACTAGGGATATTGAGTTTAATCACACTTCTCCAAAATTCCCCAATTATTGCCCAGGAACAATCACCAGATCCAATATCTGTTACTAGTTCAGAGTATATACAAAAGGTAGTTGATTCTAAGTTAATGGATAACTTTCCCGATGGTAAATTTTATCAGGATAAGTTAATTAGTCGTGCAGAATTAGCATCAATTTTAGTGAAGGCATTTTATTTAGATAAACGGGCTATTATTCCTGAAAAAAAATCTCTATTTATCCCTGATGTTCCTCCTTCTCATTGGGCATATAAAGATGTTCAGATAGTTTTGAAAACTGATATTATGAAAGGTTATCGAGGAAATCTATTTTTCCCCAATCAAAGGGTTACTAGAGCCGAAGGTTTAGCGATTTTTGCCCAAGCTTATGGGGTTTTCCAATTTCCTGATCAAAGCGTTGATAAGATTCTCTCATCACATCCAGATGCCATAAATATACCTGATTGGGCTAGGAAAGCTATCGCTACAGTCATTGCTGAAGAACTTGTGAATATGGATACACAAAGTAATATTTACCCACAACACCCCATGACCAGAGGAGATTTAGCTTATGTGCTGAGTAAGTATTTACAACGTCAACATCAGGAATCAGAAACACCTGTAATTCCCAGTATTTCTCCATTTTAAGCCAAAAACTTGTTTACACAGCGAACAAACATTTCCACACCTATTGGTAAAGCCGTTTCATCAAAATCAAATCGGGGATGATGATGAGGATAATCTAATTTTTTCTCTGGATTTGCAGAACCAAGAAAAAAGTAACAACCGGGAACTTCTTGCAAGAAAAATGACATATCTTCCCCACCCATTGTTTGACACTCAGGAACGATACCAAGGGGGGTTTCTATCACTTCCTCTGCAACTGAACGAACTAATGCCGCGATTTCCGCATCATTGATAACTGGTGGATAAAGATGAATATAATCTAAGTCATAATTTGCACCGTGACTTTGACAAATTCCCCCAACAATTTGTTGAATGCGTTCTTTAAAAAAACCTGCTAAATCAGGATTAAAATATCTCACTGTCCCACCCATTCTTGCGGTATCAGCAATCACATTAACTGCTGTGCCGGCGTGGAGTTCTCCCACTGTCACCACAGCCGCATCAATGGGGTTAACATTACGGGAAACAATAGTTTGTAAAGCATTGACTATTTGCGCCGCTACCACGATAGAATCTACTGTTTGCTGAGGAATTGCCCCATGTCCACCTTTACCAAAAATGGTGCAGCGAAACAATTCTACAGCGGCCATTAATGCCCCAGCGCGGACTCCCACAGTTGCCAATGGCAGATTATTCCATAAGTGTAAACCGATAATGGCATCAACATCAGGGTTCTTCAATACACCTGCTGCGATCATCGGTTTTGCCCCACCGGGACCTTCTTCTGCGGGTTGGAAGATAATTTTTACTGTGCCACTAAAGTCTTGTCGGTGTTGATTGAGGTAATATGCCGTACCGAGAGCGATCGCTGTATGTCCATCATGTCCACAAGCGTGCATCACACCATCATATTGAGAACAATAGGGAACTTCATTCTCTTCTTGAATAGGTAAAGCATCCATATCCGCCCGTATTGCTAATACTTTACCATTGCCAGATTTTTCACCTTTAATAATCGCCACAATTCCCGTTTCTGCAATACCTGTTTGATGTGCAATTCCCCAACTTTGCAACTTTTCAGCAATAAACTCAGCGGTAATTTTTTCCTGAAAACCTAATTCTGGTTTTTGGTGAATTTGTCTTCTCCACTCTACTAATTGCGGTTGCAAAGCCCGAATTGCTAACCGCACATTTTTAAGATTTACCGTTGAAGCCAAAGGAAATGTAGAAACCATATTTATCAATTAAAAATTAACAATTAACAATTAAAAAACTCTTCCCAATCACCAATTACCAATTACCAATCACCCATTAGCTACAATATATTTCCCAATCTAAAGCCGCAGCAACTTTTGCAAGTTGTTCCAAATCTCTGGGATTTTCCAGATAGGGAACACAACCTAAAACGGGAATATTTGTCAATGATTGAATTAACTCTGGTGGTGTTAAATCAGCAATTTCTTCCTTGGTGCGGGGTTGGGTGCAATTAAGAATAATTCCGCGCAGATTGATTTTATGTTGCCTAGCTAATGCTACATTAGCAACAGCCTGAGCGATCGCCCCCAATCTGACCGGCACCACCAAAAAAGTCTGTAATCGCCATTCACCCGCCAAATCAGCCACCGTCAACTCATCAGTAATCGGTGAACCCAAACCCCCCAAAGATTCCACCAACACAAAATCACGTTGTTTCTGCAAAGCCAACAAAGTTCGCCAAACTATCGCTAAATCAATTTGACGATTTTCCTTAGCCGCAGCTATGGGAGGGGCTAAAGGGGCTTGAAAATACAAAGGTGTAATTTCTTCTGGTGACTGTTCCAAATTAAACAGAGTTTGGTACAGTTCCCTATCACCCAACCCCGATTGAATTGGCTTCATCATCCCCAAACTACGCTGGGGATAATATTTTTGCCAATAAGCGGCTATTGCTGCTGTGATAACAGTTTTACCAGCATCCGTATCAGTTCCCGCAATCAGTAAAGTATTCAACAACGTTTTTTTGCTAAAAATGACAACTTAATTTGCTTCTTTTCATAATTTAACGTTAAAACGTTAATTTGTCCCATTAAACCCTGGAGTTGACGTTTCTGTAGGAGTTGGCGTTTCTGTGGGAGTTGGCGTTTCTGTGGGAGTAGGGGAAGTCGTAGGAGTTGGCGTTTCTGTGGGAGTAGGGGAAGTCGTGGGGGTTGGCGTTTCCGTCGGTGTTGGCGTTTCTGTGGGAGTTGGCGTTTCCGTTGGTATTGGTGCTTCTAAAGCTACATTCAAACTATAATTAACCTCCGAAACACCCCCAGACAAACCTAATCGAATAATATATCTCCCATCATTAGCTAATATTCCTTCATAAGAAGTAGATTGTTGATCTTGAGTATTAATGATTTCACGATTAGCAGTGAAAATCGTCAGTACAATCCCACTGTTTTCATTTACAGATACAGTTAATTTTTCCCCGATCTTACCTTGTAAACTATATTCAACCAATTCATTTTCCCTCAGTGTTCCGTCAATTGTCGCCTTGTTAGATTTGTCTAATCTCAGACGTTGACGATTAATCACAGGTTCACTATTAGTTACTGTGGGTGTTGGAGTTGGTGTTGGTGTTAATAATGTCCCACTAGGAATAACTGGAGAAGGAAATGATTGTGGGGTTGTGATTGTTTCTGTTGCTGGACGAGACTGATTTTTCAGTGAATTCACCAAAGTCCAAGAACCAAACCCTGCTAAAATAATCACAACACCGCCAATTCCTGCCAACGCCCAAGCATTATCCAAAATAGAGCTACTTTGTCCAGAATTAACTGAAGGTTGCGGCTTTTCAGATGTTTTTGATATCGGTTCAGGACGATGCCCGATAGCGATAGTTTGTAGATGAGATAAATTAGCAGCAGGTTGGCTACTATAACCTAAGTTAAGCAGTGCCTGAGTAACATCAGCGGCACTTTGATACCGTTCCCCCGGCAGATAACTCAACATTCGCTGCAAAATTTGAGCGAATTCCGGTTTTACTGTTGCCCACTGTTGCCAATTCCATATTAGTTCCTGCTCATCAAATAAATCTGCGGGTTCTTTCCCCGTCAACAAAACTATCGTCGTCACAGCCAACGCGTACAAATCACTACTAGGATATGCCCTACCCGTTTGCATTTGCTCACTAGGCGCATAACCCAATTTACCTACAGTAGTTACTGGTGTGGGGCTTGAGGATTGTAATTTTGTGGCTAACTCCTTGACTACTCCAAAGTCAATTAATACAGGCAGGGAATCACTTTCCCGTAAAATCATATTCTCTGGGGAGATATCCCGATGAATAATTCCCTGACCGTGAATATAACTAAGAACAGGCAACAAAGTGCGTAGTAAATGCAATACCTCTGCTTCGGTAAAAGTTGTGCCAACATCTTGGCGTTCTCTGAGCAAATTCCGGTAAGTCTTACCAGCCACAAAATCTTGCACCAAAAATAACTTTTCGTTTTGGGCAAATTTTTCCCGAAATTTGGGGATTTGTGGATGCTCAATTTGATACAAGATAGCAGCCTCTCGTTCAAATAACTCTTGTGCCTTTTCTCCACCGGATGTTCCCGTACTTAGGGCAATTAACTCTTTAAGCACACAAAGTTCATTAAAGCGTCTTTGGTCTTCTGCTAGATAGGTTCTACCAAATCCCCCCTGTCCAATAATGTGAATTATGTGGTAACGATTTTGTAGGATAGTACCAACTGTAATCGGTGATTGCATGGTCTATTGATTGAATATAATAATAACAACAGAGCTAGAACTTAACAAAACTATCGCCTGTCCACAACATGACTCAAAGTGTCTCAATTGTGGCTTCCGTAATTTTCCTCAGTCACCCCGCCCACAAGGAAGTGTATACTAGAAACAAGTCTGGCATTATTCTATTCTGACATTCGGACTTTAGTCAGGACTTGTCCAATATAGTAGCAGGTATAATCCGGGATAAATAAATCAATTGGCATCCACAGCAATGTCTAACTCTCTAATCTCGAGATAACGTAGTATACTGGGGTTAATCGTATTTAAACCCAAGATGAAATACCTAACCCCAGAACAAGTTTACAAACAATTTGGTGATTACCCCAAGACAACCGCAGAATAGGCTGTCAATGGGAGTATAATAATAAAAGACGTAGTAAGTCTAGAATATGAAACTCAAAGTTAAAAATCAGTTAACCGTTACGAGAATCGCTATTTTAGGGACTGAAAAACTAAATACTTGGAAATCTAACGAACTTGATTTAATTGCCTTGCGTTTGGGACAACTACGCTCTGACTTGTGGAATGAGTTCGGGTCGTTGAAAGCCTGGGGTGTGTCTAAATTTGAGATTGACAAACAGCTACGCACATCGAAAGACAAGTATCAATTACCTGCTAAGTTATGGGATTCAACCCTCTACGATGTAATTGATGATATCCACTTGGTTCAGGCTGCTTGTGTCGAAAAGG
>NZ_LJOQ01000008.1:0-635 GCF_001672255.1 Anabaena sp. AL09 | reverse complement strand
CCCCAAACTTTGCACATTGATGAGAAAGTTTTGGTATCGAGGTCACACAAAAGTTTGTAACCAAATTATTCTTAGGGCTTTTGATACTAAATTAGATAGCAAAGGCTTAGTGTGGTTGCGTTTCGGAGGGTTAACTCCATGTAAAACCCTCAAGTTACCAACGACTTTACCGACGGAAGTAAAATGTCAGTTAAGGCTAATCAAGCGTAATTGCAGATGGGAAATACATTACACGACTGACATTGAAAAAGCTGAAAAAAAGACTCAAGGTAAAATAATTGGATGTGACAGAGGCTACACAGAAGTGTATGCCACATCTTCTAACGATGGTGCTAGATTTTTAGGCAATAATTTCGGTAAAATCCAAACAGAAGAGACTGATTATAGAACAGCGAAACAAGTTAAACGCAACAAAATCAGGTCAGTTTTTAATAAATCTATCGCCAAGGGAAACAGTGCTAAAGCTGATAGGATTAAACGGAATAACCTTGGTAAAATCAAGTGGAATAATCGGGAAACATCCTTTAAAGGTAGGATTAAAACCATCGTTTTTACAGCCACCCATGACTTGATGTTAAATGCAATCAAGGTAGCTTTTGAAGATTTGACGGAAGCAATAAAAAGCAAAAAGCCCA
>NZ_LJOQ01000079.1:58333-60134 GCF_001672255.1 Anabaena sp. AL09 | reverse complement strand
GAGCGCCCATATTTTAATCACCTCAGTAGATTGATTTTCCGTATTTACTTATCTTTACATAGTTTGATTTCTTTGCGCCGACTTACTTATCCTACATTGGTTGAGTTCTAGAGGAAAAGTTTACTGTAACGAAAATGATCAGCCAATCCGCATGATTGGCACAACTAGAGACATTTCTGAACGTAAACAAACGCAACAGCAAATATATGAACAAGCGGCCCTATTAGATATTGCGACTGATGCAATTTTTGTCCGAGATTTTCAAGCCCAAATCGTCTTTTGGAATCAGGGGGCAGAGAGGATATATGGTTGGGAACGTCAGGAAGTTTTAGGTAAGAATCCCAAGGATATTTTTTACGATTCAACTTCCCATGAACAAGAGATAATCCCCCTAAAAACTGTAGTTACATCGGGAAGTTGGGAGGGTGAGTTATGCAAACACACACAATCAAACCGACTAATTATTGTTCAAAGTCGCTGGACATTGATGTTAGATACTGATGGACAACCTAAATCTATTCTCACAGTAGATACTGATATTACAAAAAATAAACAACGAGAAGAGCAATCTTTACGCGCTCAAAGAATGGAAAGTATTGGAACTTTAGCTGGAGGTATTGCCCACGATATCAATAACATCTTAACACCAATTTTAGCATCTGCTCAATTACTCAAAAGTAGTAGATTATCTGAAGAAAAAGATAAAGATCGTCGTCAGCAAATGCTGACAATTATTGAAAATAATGCAAAACATGGTGCAGAATTAGTCAAACAATTGTTATCCTTTGCCAAAGGTGTTGAAGGCAAACAGACGATTGTGCAGATTAATGATTTGATCAGCGATATTATCTACTTGGTCAGTCAAACATTTTCCAAATCCATCACATTTTCTAAGCATATTCACCCTAAATTATGGACAGTGCTTGCGGATAAAACCCAACTGCATCAAGTATTAATAAACTTAGTGGTTAATGCTGCTGATGCTATGCCCGACGGTGGATGTCTCTCTGTTTCTACAGAAAATTTGTATCTTGATGAAGAGATGATCCAGATAAATCATCATGCTACAGTTGGGAATTATATTGTGATTACGGTTAGAGATACGGGGACGGGAATGTCACCGGAAATATTAGAAAGAATATTTGAGCCATTTTTTACCACTAAGGATTTTGGTAAAGGCACAGGATTAGGACTATCAACAGTGTTAGGAATTATTAAAAGTCATAAGGGGTTTATTAATGTTGAAAGTCAAATTGGACTTGGTAGCGTATTTCAGATATTTTTACCATCAGTTAACCAAGAAGTTTCCCCTTTAGAATCCGATCATCAAGAAATATCTCAAGGACAGGGAGAACTAATTTTAGTAGTAGATGATGAAGCCCATATCCGGGAAGTTACAACAACCATTTTAGAGGCATATAACTATCAAACTCTCACCGCTAAAAACGGCGTGGAAGCAATTAATACTTACAGCCAATACCAGGATCGAATCAGAGTAGTATTGATGGATATAATGATGCCAGGAATGAATGGAAATTCCGCCATTTGCAAGTTAAAAGAAATCAACCCCCAGGTGCTAATAATTGCTTGTAGTGGATGCAATATAGAGAATATGTTAGAGCCAAATAATGAATCTCAAGTTACAGCAATTTTATCAAAACCCTATACTAATGAAGAGTTATTGGCAAAATTAAATTTTGTCCTCAAGTAAGTTGTCAGTTGTTAGTTGTCAGTAGGGGCGAAGCATTTGGAAGATAAATTATCGGTCATTGCCAAAAATAGTTCTCCAAATGCTTCGCCC